>BTID01000142.1:0-25464 GCA_036245275.1 Termitinemataceae bacterium | reverse complement strand
AGCCCTTTGGGATAGGTAATAAGCGTGTCCCCGGTTTTGCTGAGTAACACACCACCACGGCTTGTGTATTTGGCATTATTCGTGTACACTAGTATCGAGGTAAGGGCGGTGCAGCCGGAAAAGGCCGAGCGCTCAATGTCGGTAACACTTGCGGGTATGCTTACCGAGGTAAGTCCGGTGCAGCCGTCAAAGGCACGGATCTCAATGATGGTAACGCCTGCGGGTATGCTTATCGAGGTAAGTCCGGTGCAATCCTTAAAGGCATACCACCCAATATTGGTAACGCTCGCTGGTATGACATACTGCTTTTCTTTTTTTCCGACAGGATATCGAATAAGTGTGTATCCTGTTTTGTTAAACAATACACCATCACGGCTGGTGTATTGTTTGTTATTCGTGTCCACTAGTATCGAGGTAAGGTTGGTGCAGCCGTGAAAGACCCAATCCCCAATACTGGTAACACTTGCGGGTATGTTTATCGAAGTAAGTCCGGTGCAGCCCTTAAAGGCCCCTTTCCCGATACTGGTAACACTTGCGGGTATGCTTACCGAGGTAAGGTTGGTGCAGCCCTTAAAGGCACCCCACCCAATGCTGGTAACGCTTTCGGGTATGTTTACTGATGTAAGTCCGGTGCAGTCGAAAAAGGCATCCTCCCCAATGCTGGTAACGCCTGCGGGTATGCTTACCGATGTAAGTTTGTAGCATTTAGAAAAGGCCTCGTAGTCAATCGCAACAACCGGAAGTCCACCTATCGTTGCAGGAATAAGCATTTTTGCGGCTTTTCCCTTGTATTTTTCAATGGTCACCTTGCCGTCTTCTGTGCGTACCTTAAAATCACTCTCACTCTGGGCAAACGCTCCCAAAATGCTTTTTTTCATGTTTCTCTCCAAAAAATGTGTGTCGTTCTTTCACTATACCATAATTTTTAAGAAATGTTGTCATTATGGCGTCTATGACGAGCATTTTGGAGATTTTTGAAGGTCTGACCATAAGGTAACATCGGCGGTCAGACCGTTTTAGCTTACAGAGGTCAGACCGTTTTAGCTTACAGAGGTCAGACCGCCATAGTTGGTGCCAGACACCATCACTTAGCACAATAAAAATTATCATCTAAAGGACACCTCTGATACTCATTCGCCGCAATCTTGCCCCTAGTATTTAGACGTGTCCTAAACTGGGTAGCACTTTTTTTCAAGGACTCGCATTCGGTATCGTAAAGCTAAAAAGAATTGACAGGGAGTTAGTTGCCATAAAAATTGATCACAGGCAGAAGAAAAAGACGAGTCTACTATACTAAATTTGGTAGAACAAAAAAGAATTTTTGAGCGGACACTTGAAAAACTTATGGCACTGGTACAAAATAAATGAAGGAAGGCATGGCATTATGTTAAATAAATTATTGAAGCATATCTTTACTAAAAAGTACTTAGACAGAGAGTTTAGTAGGTTATCTTATGTACAAGATACATTTAATATATCTTATAAACAATTAAAGGATTGGTTATTTACAGAGTACTATGATATACCATATTGGTCTTACTATCTTGATGAGAAGAGTAAATGGTATAAAGTTCTTCAGTTTGTTTTAAGGTATAAAACATTAAACCATCAGTATCTTACTATCCCGTTAATGGCATTGATAGCTAAGAAATCAATTTCATTTATTGTTTCAGATGCAGTGAATTATTTTGAAAGGGCTATTTCTTTCTTTTATGCAGACTTAGAGGCTAAGGTACCTATAGACACACTCTCTCAAAAAGAGATAAACCGCATGATATATGCTGATATGGATTTTGATGATAAAGAACCGGGTAATGGTTTTCATTTTGACTATATTAACTATAAAGGTATAAAGTGTAGATTATTTGGAGGTTTATTATGAGTTGGACAGTAGATTGGTCAGGGTTAGATATGAAACGTGTTTACAAGCAAGGTATAGGCTCAGAAGTCCAAGTTAATGAGTATAAGGAGAAAGTAGAGGAGTTCTTAAATGAAATAACTGATTTTAAACCTGAAAATGAGTACGGGGATATTTACCGCCCAAAGAAGGGGGAAGACAGAGGTCAGGGTAAGTTTACAGTAGATAAGGACTTCAGAGTCGTCGGTTATCCCAATAGAGAAACTAATGTATGGTATGCTACAGATATGGGGCACAAAGACTTCATCCCATCACATATTCTGGAGCGTAGAGCTGCTATATGGCAGAGGTTAATATCTTCTGATTATTTTACAATGGGTTATAGCGCTTACAAGAAGGAGTACAATACAATAATAAGGGAACTTGATGACAATTGGGAAGATATTATGTTTTATAATCCAGAGTACAAGTAAAAGTTTAAAAAAATTACTTGCAGACGTTAGGCAATGCGCGTACAGCCAAACTAGTGGTGAACACAGATTATGCAACGATATATAATAAATTTATTGACACTGATATTTATATGTATAAATGTAGTATTTGCAGGAGGTAAGGACATAATGGAATATCGAGAAAAACAAAGAGAAATTGCGGTTAAATTGATCGAAAATGCATTTTTTGAATCAGACAAAGGCGGTGCAAAATTTGCTAATGGTCATAATTACCCTTTTGTCTTACAAGACCCAAAATTAAATCTTTGGGAAGGCATAAAAAACAATGCGTTAGAATATTTTGAAACTAACAATATTCCATGGTGGATGAGTACGCCAAAAACACCAACTGGGCACACTCTATCATCACAAGTAGCATGTGTTAATCATTTGTATCTGCTACGAAATAAGCAAGATTTAGCAACAGCAGTATTGAAAAATATAAATAATAAGATTGTATCAGCCGTTGAAATAAAAGAACCTGATACAGATGCTGGATATGTGGCATTTGAAATCGTTGGCGAAAAGAATTATCTTGGCGAAATCCAGCATACGCGCGGTGCAAATGCAACATCAGTTGATGCCGTCATGGTAGGAAAGAAAGCAGATTGTAAAAACATTCTTGTGCTAATAGAATGGAAATATACAGAATATTATAAAAATAAAAAAAGTTTATACAAACCAGCGCGAGCTCAAATATATAATAAACTTTTATCTGAACAAGATAGCCCATTCAAAAACATTGAATATCAAGGAAAGTTGTTTGAACCATTATACTATAAACTATATTATGAATTAATGCGTCAAAATTTATTAGGCTGGCAAATGGTAAAAGCTGGCGAATATGGGTGTGATGAGTTTATTCATTTGTACATTGTTCCAGAAGGTAATAAAGAATTGCGAGTGCCTAATACATCACCTGGCTTATCAGGAAAAGACATGTTTGCTGCTTGGCACAATACATTAAAAGAACCGCAAAAATCATTAATTATTACACCAGAGGAACTATTATCACCAATAGAGAAAAATACTGAGACAAAAGATTTATTAAAATACATTAGGGAAAGATATTGGCAATAAATAAACACCATTGATTTACGTTTACCCGCCTCAGGCGGGCGTTTAACTTGCGCTTTTTGCCTTCAATCTGCAATAAAATCCAGCACAATCTTGCGTGCCACTAGTTTTTAGAGATGCCCTAAAATAATTATAGGGCAATTCCACATTATAGGGCAATTCCACTTGTTTTTTTCCCCACGTTATGCCTATAATATCAATATGACATTATTTAGCAACAACACAACAATTTCCCCATTCTGCAAGAAAGCGCAAGGTATGAGTGCCCCCGCTAGCAAGCTGAATATGTCGAATTCGTACACACACACACACACACACACACACTCGGCATGTAGGTAGTGTATCTTTAGAGAAAAGTTCTTGTCCCAAGAACAACAAACATAATTCACTAACATTTTCGGTAAATTACCATCGTACTTTAACCACAAACACATCCAAACAGCAAACTGATACCCAAAGCTCTCTTCCCGCGTCAAATGTTGAGACCTCTGCAAGATTATCTAAAGCAGCAGGCGCCAAAAAATTTGACTGCGGAATGAGTTTGCGCCAAAACCCAGCAACGCCTACGCAACAAAGTCCCACGCCCCCGCGTGGAGCGCAACCCCGAATGGAGCAGGCAAAAACCTCTCTCCCCCCGTCAAATGTTGAGACCTCTGCAAGATTATCTAAAACAGCAGGCGCCAAAAAATTTGACTGCGGAATGAGTTTGCGCCAAAAATCAGCAACGCCTACGCAACAAAATCCCACGCACTCGCGTGGGGCGCAACCCCGAATGGAGCAGGCAAATTTTTTGGCGACTGTTTTTCAATGCATCTCGCAGGAGGCCGCATAAATGAAAGTGCCTCCTTATTTTAAAGCTACTACAGACCTCATCTCTACGATTGCCAAAAAAGTGCAAAACAACCTTGGCAATTGCTTTACCAAACCCATCTACGCTGACGCACTGGAAAGGGAGTTAGCAGCAAACGGCGTTCAATACGAGCGCGGCGTTCCGCTTGCAATCTTTTATCCGGGCAGCAATATCCCTCTGGGACACAAACACCGTGTTGACTTTATTGTTGACGGCAAAGTTCTAGTGCTTGTAAAAGCCGCAGAAGAAACCGGCAAGGCAGAGGAGTTCAACATTGTAACAATGCTGCAAGCCTCAAAAAAATCTTTCGCACTGCTTGTGCAATTTAAAAAAGAAAACGTCTACGTTAGTAAGTTTGTCCGTTATACGAAATTCGCAAACAGCATAAACCGCAGCGACGGGTATGAACCGCCATCAGAAAACGGTGTTTTTATGCAGGAGGCAGTGTAGAGATGAGAGATGCGAAATGAGTTAGACGAAATTATTTTGATTTTAATGCGGCATAGCCGTTTAAAATAACGCCTTTTTTGGGCGTTCAATTTTAGAAAGCCCGCAAGGGCTAAGGAGTTAGTATGAACAAAAAGTTCACAACACTGGCAACAAGTGTATTTGTTGCATTATTGGTAAGCGCATTCGCGTTTACAGTGGTAGGATGCGGTGATCCGGAAACCGAATACGTGGACAAATGGAACACATCGTATGTTGAGGTTGGCGGCGGCGGTTTCCAACCACCTGAGGGCACTATTTACGTCACAAGCGAAGCAGCACTTCGTGCGCTATTGCAAGACACAAACGAAGGCACTGCAAACATCGAGGGAACAACTCTTTTGGGAAGTTTAAGCGATGACCTTACAATTCCTGCCGGCAAAAATCTTTATGTATCAGGCAACGCGACCCTTGCAAAACACATCACTGTTAACGGCACATTGCATGTCTACAGCGGTGCTCTTACCACAGCCGCAGGCGGCAAATTGAAAATCGATGGGGAAGTTGTAGTAGAAAGTCGCGGCGGACTCATTGACGGTGCAACCCTTGCGGAAATCACCGATGGAGCTGCTACCGCCGACACAACTACTGTTGGTACAAAAGTAACGGTAAAAGAAGGCGGCAGCCTTACTGTTCAATCAGGCGATATAGCCGCAGCAGCCGGTACTTACAAAAACACACTTGCTGCAACATGGGGTTTTGCGGATGAAGGAAGTCTTACAGTTGCAGGGGGTGCAATTTCTGACGCAGCCGCAACACTTGCGGCAGTTACAGCACTCTCTGGTTTAGACAGTGGTAAACGCACACTTACTGTTACTATCAACAGTCCAACTGATGCTGCTTCAATTACTAGCCTTACAATTCCTGCAGGATTAAGGCTTACCACAGACTCAGCATTAACCGCAGTTACCAGCCTTACAGTTAACGGCCGCTTAACTGCCGGATCTGCTGTTATCACCGGAGCCGCCACAGCCACAACAGTAACAGTTGGCGATAACGCAAGACTAATATTAAATTCCGGCTCAGGCACAATTGGAAAACTTGCAGCCTCGCTTGAAATCGGTGTTGGCGCAACATTCGCAGGAACAGTTTCCGATGCAGATGGCAAAGCAATTAACATCAAGGAAGCCGCTACTGTAGATATTATAACAGCAGGCGGCACAGCAGTAGCAAATGTAAGCCCGGGCGCATCAGTTAACGGTATCACAATACCCGGCAACGCAGTAACACCAGCAAAACTTACAGGTCTTACAACAGCAATCCTCGCAACCCTTGAGGAGGATTTCACAGTCCCCGCAGGCGGCATCCTAGAAATAGATTCAGGCAGCACACTTACAATTAAGGCAACAAAGAAACTAACACTTGCAGGCGCAGGCGCTACACTCGGCGCAAAGATTACCGGTGCCGGTAAAATACGCGTTGGTCAGAGCGATATAGTTGGCGGTGTAGCAGGTTGGCAAGCTGTTGGAACAGGCAATATTGTAATAACTGCCGATAGTGCTGATGAATCCTCAATTGCCGCAAGTGCAGCAGGTACAACTTTGACCGCAACTGGTGTAAATGGAGATGCTACAAGACCCTCTATCACAGCAAACGTTGGAAAAACTGCAGGCAACAACCTGACTATTGCTGCAGACACAACAATTGCTCTTGGTGGTGTAGGAGCTGCTCCCGTTGGTTCTATAGTTTTGACAGATAATGCAAACAAAGGAAAATTAACATTAGCCGCAGCCTCAGCCGTTATTACCACAGGTAACGCTGATACCAATACAGTTATAAACGGTGCTGCAACCAGCCTTGGCGGTGCAACCGTTGGTGCAAGTGTTGTAATAAAAGCCGATTCTGAAACTGGAGGTGGTACCAACTATGTTGGCTCGATCACTGGTGCTGCATCAACTAACACCATTACAACCACGGCAGCTTCTACAACTGATATTACTATTTCAAGTGCCACAGGCACAGCTACTGCCAACTAACACCCTCCCCATGCGCAGGAGTCATTGCGCTTAACGGTGTTTGCATTTTATGCAGCACCTACCAGTAGCCCCCGCCATTTCGCTTAACGCTAATGGGCGGGGGCTTTTTACATATAATTAGCCAACCTTGCCCTTAACTCAGCAATTTCGGAATCCTTTTTTGACAATGCGGCAGCTTGCTCTTTGATAATTTCTGCAGCTTTGGCCTCACCACGTGCCTCACCTCGCGCCTCAAAGTCAGCAACGACTCCGGTGCGTTCCAACATTTCATAAAATGCTTTTGCTTCGTTCATTCTCATTTCCTCCGCTATTTTTGTATTTGCTTTTAAGAGCACATCCAAGTATGCTCCAATATGATTGCTTTTTGGCATTGTAGAGCTTTCACTCATTATTTTTTTTAATTCCGCTCCCTCTAAATTATTACTAAGATCCTTTAACCACAGATAACACAGATACTACAAAAGAAAATATTTTCTTAACTTTTATCTGCGTAATCTGCGGTTAATTTTGTGCGGCATGGGTGCGATTTTTACTTGTTCCTTGCCAACTGTGCCTCAAGTTCGGCAATTCTGGCAGCCTGCTGTGACAATGCGGGATACTTCTCCTTGACACGGAGGCACATCATATCAGAGGTGCCCTTAATTAAAAGATGACAATTTCAAAAGATGACAATATTTTGCTTGTTTCAACTTTGTTCAGAATAAAGTATGTGCCGCGTCCTGTGCCGTACATATTTGTTAAATCCAAGAGTATGCGTAGTTTTTTGTTATCCTGACTTATTTCGGGTTCCCAATTTTGAAAGAATTCTTCGGCACCAATGATCGATCTTGTTGTTACCGTAAATTTGTCTGTAACAACATTTTTATCGCCTTCAAAGGTTAATTTAAAATTATCCCACATATCTTGTTTTGTACCTTCGCTACCGGCTAATTTTTCTGCATCTGACAGTAGTTTTGTAAAGTCATATTTTATTGCTGTGGTAATTTCGCCGGTTTCTCCGGTTTCGGCATCAAACTGAACGGCAGCAGTAACATAGCCGCTTGTATCAACAGGCAACGAAAATTTACCTTTAGGCAGTAAGACTTTATCGCCGCCTTCCCATACGCCGTTTAACTGTTCCGGCGTTTCCAATGCCCCCCATATTTCCGGTTTTTGTTTTTTACATCCTAAAAAACAAATGCACATAAACAGTAACGCAGCAATGCGGACATTAACAACAGATTTCATATTCACCCTTTCGTGCTTAACGTCCACGTGACATTCACTGCATTAACTTTATATGTTTGTTAAAACTTATACAACCAGTAATTTTCGATTTCGATTGCAATTGGATTGTATAAGTTTCTGTGCAATTTTAATTTGCTGATTTCAATTCGTAAGCTTTTATGTTCTATTCCAGTTGGCAAAAAATCCTTTTGCTTTTATTAAAAAATCTTTGCTAATAGTGATATTTTTATCATCAACAGTTTTTTGATTTGCAGAAATCGGCACGGGGTTGCAGCCGCCGGATTGCATTTCTACCTGACCCATTCTAAAACGGTTGCCGCAGTTTTGACATTGCAGAACAGTAGAAACTTGCTTGTAAAATCCGCGTCCTGACGCATAACACACCTGACATGTGTTAAAGGCGGTACGGACAGTGCCGTCCGGCGCTCTTACCGCGATAATTTCCATACGTGTGCCGCCAATATCCACCGGATAAAATGCCGCATCTGCAGTAATTTCGGAAATAGGAATAACAAGATCTTTATCCTTAACTACCGGCTTGACGGCATTGATACCGCTTTGCGCAAAAGCAAAGCTGCTGTTTACCAGCAAAATCAACATAAACGCAAGATAACTAAATTTCATTTTACTTTCTCCTTGTGATTAAAAAAAATAAACCCAACAATTACAAATACTACCGGCACAATACAGTGCCAATGACTTAGTAAAAATGTTTTCATATAATTAAACTAACATACAAATGTGTAGAAATTATGTAGCTGCCTTTAATTTTGTAAACTCCTAAGGTGTAAACTCCTAAGGTTGAATTAAGATACTCCGTTATGGTAGTATAGTGCCATGGGAACTACATTTGTTGAATCAACACAGCGGTATGGATATGATTTTATTCCGGCGGAATTTTTGCCGCATGGCGAAAATGAATATTATTTACGTAACAGGCAGCTTGCTGCCATATTATCACAAGACGGGAATAGTCCTGCAATTATCAAAAAACGTTTTAGAAAACTTACAAAAAACGAAATTGAAAAACTTTTGCAAAATAATAACGAGTGCAGTAATTGGGATGATTTTTTAGTAACAGATAAATTCGATCCCTGCATAATAAAAAATAATTCTTTTGCAGGTCTTATCCGTTTGGATAATACTACAGCCGGACTCTTAAAATATCACGATTATGTTATGCATGCAGGTATTACAAACAGCACGATAATTTCATGCGATATTGGCAGCAGTTGTGCTATTCATAACTGCCATTACATTTCGCATTACATAATAGGCAGTGAATGTATTTTAAGTAACATTGACGAGATTGACACAACAAACCATGCAAAGTTTGGAGAAGGTATTTTGAAGGACGGTGAAGATGAATCTGTGCGTATCTGGATCGATCCGTTGAATGAATCAGGAGGACGCAGTGTCCTTCCGTTTTGTGAAATGAACTGTGCTGACGCATATATGTGGACTGTGTACAGGAGCGACAAAAAATTAAGTGATGCATTTAAACGTATAACACAATCCGGTGCGGATTCAATGCGCGGCTATTACGGTGTTATTGGAAAAAATTCTGTTATCAAACATTGCGAAACAATAAAAGATGTAAACATAGGTGAAAGTGCTTATATAAAAGGTGCAAACAAATTAAAAAATCTAACAATAAAGTCCTGCAAAAATGAACCTACACAAATTGGCGAAGGTGTGGAAATTGTAAACGGCATTGTTGGTTATGGCTGCCGTATTTTTTACGGATCAAAAGCTGTGCGTTTTGTAATTGGTAATAATTGTTCGTTAAAATACGGAGCGCGGCTAATTCATTCGATACTAGGCGACAATTCAACTGTTTCGTGTTGTGAGGTTTTAAACAATCTTGTATTTCCGGCGCACGAACAACATCACAATAATTCATTTTTGATTGCATCTATTTTAAAGGGACAGACAAATATGGCAGCCGGTGCTACAGTAGGCTCTAACCACAACAGCCGTGGAAATGATGGCGAGATCGTTGCAGGGCGGGGTTTTTGGCCTGGTTTAGCAAGTGCTGTAAAACACAACAGTAAATTTGCAAGCTATACGTTAATCGCTAAAGGAAATTATCCTTTTGAGCTTAACACCCTTTTTCCGTTCTGTCTTATTACAAATAACACTACCGGCACACGCCGTCTTATTATGCCTGCATATTGGTGGATGTACAATATGTATGCTATGGAACGCAATGCTTGGAAATTCAAATCACGTGATAACCGGTATTATGTAAATCAGTATTACGAAACAGATTATTTGGCACCGGATACTGTGCAAGAAATTATTGCATCCCTTAATATTTTAGATATGTGGGCGCTTGAAGCTGATTCTTACGATCGTATTTTAGTTCCTCCGCGCTTTTTGGAAAGATCGGATCAACCGGTGCGTGTTGTAAAAGTACGGGCATCCAGAAAAGCATACCATGAAATGTTATGCTACTACGCGGTAAAAACATTGTGTACATATTTGACAGGTGTCAATATCGTCCCAAATTATTCCTGCAAAAATATATTTGAAAAATTTCAAAAAGATAATTTAGAAGAAATATCGTCTGCGTCGTTTATGTGGGAAAATTTAGGTGGGCAGCTTGTGCCGCTGCATAAAGTAAAAAAACTATGCAATTTAATACGAACAGAAAAAATAAATTCTTGGAAAGAAATACATGCAGAATATGACAGATTACTGCAAGAGTATCCGTTTGATAAAGCAGTAAACGCCGTATTGGTACTCCGCTATCTGAACAATTCATGCAGCAGTGCAGATTTTGATAATACGAAAAACAGTATACTATCAGAAGCGGTATGGCAGGATTTTTTAAACAGAGCCGAAAAAATACGGATAACAATGGAAGACCAAATTTATAAAACAAAATCAAAAGATTACAAAGATACATTCCGCATGATTACATATCTTTCTGAAAAAGAGCGCGATAATGTTTTAGGAAAACTGGAAGAAAATCAATTTATTTTGCAAGCAAAAAAAGACACCGCCTGTTTTATGCAGTTGATAAATCAGTTTAAAAAGTAATGTTAACAAAGCTGCCGGCTGCGATTGCGGGGCTAGGTATATAAGGCATAGCGGCACTTGCAGCACTTACCTGTTTTATTTGACTTTGAAATTGTTCTATTAGTACATCAAGCATTGCATCGCTTTTATCCGCATTCTGATTTATGGATGTAACTGTGTCATTGTTTTTGCGCATTTGAATAAGCCTGTCTATTATCGAGTCTAATATTTTTAGCTTGCTTACCGGCGCGCCGTTTACACCTTCGGGGGCTACAACGCCTGAAACATGTTTGAATTGGGAATAAATATAGCTGCCCTGCGAAACAGGCACAGCAAGTTTTCCTGCCTGTGAATTGTTAAGAGATGCTCTTGCGTAGCTTGTAGAAAATATGCCGCCTAACATTATATTTTTCCCCCTGCTATATATTTCGGAATATCAAAATAATTACTTAACTTTCAATTTTAACAAGCGGCGCACTTAAGTATCCAAAATTAACTATAAAGTCTTTGCTAAAAAATGCCGATAATGAAGCGTAGGTCTAAATTCATGATACAAGTAACATTTTCACTAAAATATCAAAATCAACTCAGAAGAACACGTCCACAGATTTATTCGAATATCGAAAAAGAAATTACGGATTGTGTGCGCTGTGCAGGCGGTAAACTAAAAAAAGAATATCGCTGTATTATCGCAGTCTTTAACGAAGAAATAATCGGATTTTGGATTGATTTATTAACAATTGTCGAAACAATACAAAATGTATTACGCGGCGCAGAAAGAGATCTGTATGGTCACATTTGTATGATTAGTTCATTTATTGATGATGAACAATTGCAAATTTTAATGCGTACGCTTCCTGCTGCAAAAATAAAAAGCGGCATTTGGTGTACACTTCCCGTGCAGCAATCACTCAGCCAATTATTGATATTCAACGATCCGTATACGCTTAATGACGACTCTATAATTCCTAATACTTTTGTTGAGGTAAAGTCTGTTATAAATACTGATGACAAAAATCAATATCCGTTGCGTAAACTAATATCAAAAATATTAAAACAGGATACAAAAAGAAATACAGTTTTAATCGGCAAAAATTTTATAGGCAAGCGTGATTGTCTGCAATGGTATTCAAGAGATATAAATAACGGGACTGCTCCTTTAACAATAAGATTTGGATCGTGGGGACAAGGTTTAAGCTGCTTTGCAGATGCCTATTCACCTGCACTGCAAAAACTTATTGATGATTCAGGTGTAACTATTCCGGCAGAAGTAGACAAGTTATACGAAATGTTATTCAATGAACGATTGCGTATTGAATGTTCAAAATTTTCTTTAGAAAAAGGAAAAAACTTTTTATCACTTTTGACTAATATATATTTTGAAACATGCGAAAAAAGTAAATTGACACCAATAATAGTATTAGAAAATATTCAAAGTGCCGATGAAAAAATATGCGGTATTTTTTTGGATGTGTATCAAGAAACAATAAAAGATAGAAATGCTGTGCTATACGGTACATGTACACTTCCTGAAATTCCTGCATTCTGGAAAAAAGTATTTTCAAGCTCAATAAGCTGCAACACAGAAAACATTCCCGTATATAACAATTCAAATTTAAATACTGGTTTATGGGAGATTGCTTTTGCCTGCGAATTATTCGGGCGTTATTTTCCTGCTTATCTTTTTTATAAACTATTTGAGGAAGAAGGAAAAAGCCAAGAGTCTATACAAAAATCATTGGAGTTGCTTTTAAAAAATAAGGTTGTAAGATCGTTAGATGATCCGCAGCCGGAAATTGCAGGCTTTGTAGACAATATCGAAAATTCAATTGGAGAGCGCGCAGATGTTGTCAGAGACATGGTAAAAAAAAGACTGCTTGCATGGCTTAGCGCCGGTAAACTAAAACCTTGTTTTAATCTTTTAGAAACTTTACACAGTTTAAAGTTCACACCTTCTGCACTTTTGGTGCTAGAAGCTATACGGCAGGATATTATCAACGGCACGTATCAAGATATTGAAAAATCAATTTCTGCTGGAACATTTAATACAATATGCGGCGAGGAACGTTCAAATGCGATATTGTATATTTATAAGACTTTAAAGGCTTTAAACTTTGGCGGCGAGCAGGAAATACGTGATACGTTTAGAGTTCCGCAAGCAACTAATATCACAATTGATGCCTATAAAGCGCAAATATTGGCGATAAATGCAATTTTCAAAATAGGAATCAATGACGAAAAAACTGCGTTAGAAGAAATAAAAGAAGCTATGCTGATATGTCAAAACAACCGCGACAAGATGGGTTTATCGCAGATTTATAGGATATTTTCACTTTTACATTTTTACAACAAAGAAATTCGTGAAGCTATGGAATATATCGGATTCGCTATAGAAGAAACAGAATACAGAAAAGATTATGACGAACAAGCAATTGTTTTTTATTATGCCAGCAGTGCCAATTTTGTTTTTGGAAATATTTCAAAAGCACAACGCTTAATTAGCCATGCAGAAAAAGCCGCAGTAATTTCCGGCCGCAAGGAATGGGCATTGCGTTCAAAATTTTTGGAAGGACGTTATTATTTTGAAATAGGATTGTATGTTAAAGCGTATAACCTGTTTTGCCTGTTAGTAGAAAACTGGAAAAAAGATACAAAGCAACATACATTTATGTTAAATTGGATTAACCGCACAAAGCTATACATCAACGAAATACAAAAACAACAAAACGAAGATACGGATCAAAATACAAACACAAAACATGAAAATATATTGCAAGATGATCCTATAGAAAGTATCATAGATACAGAATTTTTTAATGAAGAAATACAATTCTACGAAGGCGATGGAATAATATTTGAAATAGAAGCTGCATATATTCACGCAGATTACAAAAAGACTATTGAGTTGGCAGAGGCTGTTTTAGAATTACCGGCAGAAGGCGGCTTCCACTTTTTAGAGCAGCCGGATTGGACAAGCGGATTTGCTCAATGCGAACTTCTTTTATATTCAAAAAAGGATTATTGGCACAGATTGGTAACAGTGTGGCGTTCCCTTGCTGTATGCCGCTTGGATAAAACACGTTCCCACGAGGCTGTCCATGCAATGCAGCAAATAATGCGTGACGAACGACTTGCAGATATTGATCCTAATGCGGCATTTTATTTCTTTGCTAATTGTAAAGTGTTAGAAGCAACAGAATCAAACGAAGTTGATCGTAACACTGCAATAAGCATGGCATATAAACGCTTACTGCGCAGAGCAACAAAAATAGACGATAGCGATTCTAGACGTACATATCTTGCATCGCAATATTGGAATCAGATACTGGCTAACACAGCAAAAGAGTACAAGTTGAATTAATTTTCAGATTTCTTATATTGATCTTTTTTATATTCGGTAAAACGCCTGTCTTTTAGATTTTCCATTACTTTTACGCCGGATTTTGCTTCCGTCCATATTTCACGTTTTACCTCGACTTCTGCTTCTGCCTTTGCAGCTTCCTGCAGTAGATGTTCTTTTTCGGTTTCTAAGTACTGTAAATAATTTGCATACGTTCTAAAATCTACTGCGGCTACAACATTTTCTGTCCCTGCGGTTTCAGAGGAAAATTGATTTGCAGATGCTTCAATCTTTTTTTCTGCAACAATTTTTAAATTATTTTCTATTTCATTTAGTGCAGAAACAGATCTGCCAAGCTCCAGCTTTGCATCGTTTTCACTCCACTCTCGTAACTTTAAAATTTTTTGTAAACCGAATTTAAATTTTTTCATGCTGCGCCTGTTTACTGCGATTGGTCTAATTGTTTTTCTACTTCGGCTAACCGTTTTGTAAGCGATTCGATTGTCCGCTCCAAACGCAGTTTTTCTTTTTCCAACATTGTAACGGGATCTTCCTGCTTAAAATTCCTAAGCTGCATCCTAACACTGTCAGGACTTTTACCGGCAAGAAGTGCATCCTCTGCACTGTGCCTCATTTCATCATTTGAAATACCGGCAACAAAACGCATGTTATCCTGTCCTATTTTAGGATCAATATCATACTGAGCCATTTTCATTGCCATTCTAGCCGCAACACGAGGCATACAAATAATTCTATCAACGTAATCCTCAAAACGAATTCCTTCTTCTTTGCAGCAATCCATCGCCTTTATCAAAAGGGAACCCAGATTTTTTACAAGTTCACCATTGTGTTTTAAAAATTTTTCTTTTATATCATTTGTAAGTTTTGAAAGTTTTGACGATTCATTTATTGTGTTTTTGTAGAATCCTTTTTTTTCTGCAATTTCTAAAAGGCCATGAAATATAGCCCAAAACTCTGTTGAATGTGCCCGTGTAGATAATGTTCCGCCATTTTTGCAGGCGTGTAAATGATGCGCGTATTCATGAATAGCCGTATAAATTAATCCGTTTTCGTTAACACCCTCTGCAGTGGTAAAGTTTTTATTATGAAGAATAATTTCCTGTGTAGGCGGCTTATAAAGTCCGTTTACCTTGTTACTTTTTTTTCCTGAAAATATAAGACTAAATTCCATAGGAGCATCTTGTATGGAAAGCAATATTTTTTTTACTTGATCTTGATTCACTATTTAAGTTTAATTTAAGAGCAAGTTTGCGGCAAGTGCACAGGCTGCAATGCATGCAGTTTCTGTCCTTAACGCGCGGCAACCTAAGCTCTTAGGCAAAAAACCGGCATCTGCAAATAGTCCGCGTTCATGCTCCGACCAGCCGCGCTCTGAGCCAATGGCTAGCACAATTTTTTTGCATGCATTTTTATTACTTTTTTGAAACACATTTTGTGTATCAACATTATCGCATACAATTTTAAGGGATGCCGCATGCTTTTCAGTGCAAATATTTAGCCATTCGTGTAATGAATGATAAACGGAAAGTTCCGGCAGTATTGTATCCCGTCCCTGAACAGCTCCTTCTATTAACGCTTGTTGCGCCCCGCCATCTTTAAAAAGATTTGTCCGTGTATAATTTTTATCTCCAAGTTCTGTACCAAACAGGTCAATTCCTGCAACACCCATGCTACACAGATCGCGCAGCAAGCGGCGTAGTTGTATAGGCCGCACAAACCCTACACCAATATAAACTGAAAGGCGCTCTCTACTTTCTGTTGTAAGATTTAAAGAAAAACTTATATCATCGTTTTTTGATATAGATTTAATTTTAGCAGTGCCTGTCTTGCCGCCAATTACACCGGCATCAAAACTATCCCCTGATTTTTTGTGCAAAACTTTTAAAATATGCACAGCACGCGGATCGCGGCACGCAAGCGGCTTATCAATTTCTTCACTGTTAAAAAGTATAATATTCATTAATATTCCACATGACGCAAAAATAACCCGTTAGGCGGAATTGTAGTTCCTGCATTTTTTCGCAAGCCCTCTTTTAGGATCGCATCAAATTCTATTGCACTTAACTTTCGTTGTTCATAAAAAAGCAGCGTTCCTAAAATCGAGCGCACCATCTTCCAAAAAAAAGCGTTTGCAGTAATTTCAAAAATTAGTTTATCGCCTTCATAAAAAAAATAAGCATTTTTTATATTGCGGTATTTTGATCCGCTGCCCCTACTAAAAATTAAATCTTTTGCAGAAGCAAACAAAGAACAATCTGTTTCGCCATGTAACAAACTTGCATAGGCGTTTAATAATTTTATATCAGGACGCCGCCAAAGCTGCATGGCATAGCGGTTTTCGTAAGGCATAGCCGCCCTTCCGCATATAAAATAATAACTGTAACTTCGTGCAGTTGCATCAAACCGTGCATGAAATTTTTCTGCCGCCTCGCTAGATGACACAATTCGGACATCTTTTGGAAGAAGTCCGTTTAAAGCGTAAGTAAAACGCTCTGCGTCCATATTGTCAATGGCAGTAAAAAAATTTGCACATTGTCCTGCGGCATGCACACCGGCATCTGTTCTGCCTGCCGCATTAACAGTTACCGATGTCTTGTGTAATTTTGTAAGAGCTGCTTCAAGTTCACCCTGTACACTGCGAAAGTCATTTTGCCGTTGCCAACCGGAAAAATCTGTTCCGTCATACGCAACAATCAGTTTTATATTACGCAGGTAACTATCCTACGCGGGCAACTTGATTTAACAGCGTTCCCAACATCGAATCACCGCTCTGTATCACTTTTTGGTTTGCTTCGTACGCTCGGTTTACTTCGATCATCTGCACCATCTCGATAACAGGATTTACGTTCGACGCTTCTGTAAACCCCTGAATAACTTGCGGACGTGTAATATCTTCCACAATCTGCGCCTCACCTGATTCATCTGTTGATTCATAAAGATTCGATCCCTGTTTTTTTAAATAGCGGTCAAGATCAAAATCGACAATTTTTAATGTGTCCAATAAAACAGTATCATCCCAAGTATTGCGCTCACGGTCTACAAGATCTTCATCGGCATATTCTGCATTGATCCACACATTGCCTGATTTATCAACTTGAAAATTATTTGCCTTAACTTTGAGCGGACCGTTAACGCCTAACACCGGATAACCTTCTTTAGTTTCAAGGTAGCCCTCTTTGCCCAAATGAAATGTACCGTTACGAGTGTAGCGCTCGCCGTGTGGAGTCTGCACGGTAAAAAATCCTTTACCGTTAAGCGCTAAATCAAAATCGTTGCCGCTCTCTTTCATGGCACCCTGTTGAAAGTCGGTAAACAGTTCGTTCAGTTCAACACCTGTGCCGAGTTTCCCGATAATCGGCGCAACATCGCTAGATCCAAATGGCTGCCTGTAAACACCATCATCATTCATCCGCCGCAACAACATTTCCGGAAACGCCTTAAACGTAGTCACATCTTTTTTGTAACCGTCAACATCGACATTCGCCAAATTGTTAGCAACTGCATCCAGTTTCCACTGTTGGGAGCGCATACCGCTTGCCCCCGTATACCAAGTCCTAATCATAAATCCCCCCTCCGTAAATTTTCACAACCCTATCTATTACATTATCGGCAACTATGAATACCAGCTTTTGCCAGAGGTTCAAGCGGTCTAAAACCGGCTGTAAATGGTATAAATGGTAGTGTCAGAGACTCAATCGAAGACTTAATCGAAAATTCCAAATGCATTTTTTGTGTTTTGCCGGACAATTTCTTTTAGTTCTTCTAGATCTATACAAAGCATATCTGCGGCTTTGCCATAAGTTTCTATAAGCATTTCGGGGTGTGCGATCTGCCCTCTGTATGGATGCGGGGCAAGATACGGGCAATCGGTTTCTAAAAGCAGCCTATCGTGCGGCACAACTTTTATTGATTCGTGCAATAGCGGTGCATTCTTAAAAGTAAGATTCCCTGCAAAAGAAATATAGCAATTTAAATCTAAAAATTTTTTTACATCTTCCGGTCCGTAAGAAAAACAATGAATGATTGCAATTACATCTTGATAATTTTTTAGAATTGCCACTGCATCTAAGGCTGCCTCGCGTGTATGCACAATGATTGGCTTTTTTAAACTCCGTGCTAAATCCAGTTGCATTCCGAATAATTCAATTTCACCATTGCCGGCTGCAGGATTTTCACGTCTATCAAAACCACATTCACCAATGGCAACAATTTTTTCCTGTCCGGTCTGTATAATTTGTTTTTCTAAAATTTCAATTTGTTTTTTTCTGTCGATGATAGCTTCTGAATATGGCCAGATACCTGCCGCAAAATGAATATTTTTAAAATGCGATAATTTTTTTACACGATCTGCAAGGTCATTAGAATTATTTCCAATGTCAATAATTTTTCCAAAACCGTTTGCAAATAAGTTTGTAAGATAATTTTGAACGTCAATTCCGCGCTCTGCAAGGTGGGATAAATGCGCGTGAGTATCAATTAATCCGTTGATTGTTTTTTTATTCATTCACAACTAAAATCCTCTTACGCAAAAAGCGGCAGCATTATTTTCTATTTACAAGGCGCTTTCTGCGTAAGATATTTCCTGTTCTTTTTTGCTTACTCAACTTTAAATTTAGAAACTTCTGTAACAAGTACGTCGATATTGCTCTTGTTGTCTACACTTATTTCGTTGACGCGGGTTACCGCTACGTTGATCTGATCTGCACCGGTTGCCATTTCGTTCATACCGTTTTCCAGTTCCTGCGTTACACGGCCTAAGTTGCGGCTTTCTGTAATAACCTGTTGACTGCCTTCTAGCATTTCTTTTGATGAAGATTTTACAAGTTGTGTTTGTTCGTTTAAAGAGCTGATCGCTTCCAATATCTGTTGTGAACCTGTACTCTGCTCTTCCATAGCGTTACGAATATTTTCTTCTTGGTCGGAAACTGTTTTTACACCCATGTCGATAGCTTCAAACTTATTTAAAACTGCATCTGTGCTGCGTGTAATTTTGTCGATGCTGTCTTTAATTTTCTTTAATACGCTTGAAATCGTTTTTGATTGTTCGCCTGAGCTTTCTGCCAGTTTGCGGATTTCGTCTGCCACTACGGCAAAACCTTTTCCGGCCTCCCCTGCGTGTGCTGCCTCTATTGCGGCGTTCATAGAAAGTAAGTTTGTTTGCGACGCAATATTTTCCATAACGGCGTTGATTTCCAAGAGGCCTTCTGACTCGCGGGCAATTTGTTGAATATCGGCAGCGACATCCTGTAAACCGCTGCGGCCTACTTCAGAAGCATCGGCAAGCTCTTTTACGTTTGTGCCGTTTTTAACGAGTGTCTGAGTTACAGACTGGATGTTTGCAAGCATCTCTTCTACCGCGCTTGACGATTGCGAAACGCTTGACGTTTGTTTTTCGACAAGGCCGTTTAATTTTTCCAAATTTACAGTGATTGTTTCCATTGTAGCGTTTGTTTCTGTTACTGAGGCACTCTGGTTTACAACCTGTCCTTTTATACTTTGGATATTGGATGTAATTTCGTTTATTGCAGCGGCGGTTTCCGTCATATTGCTGGAAAGTTCGCTGCCGATGTCAGAAAGTGTAACCGTTTGTCCCTTAATAGACTTAACCAAATTTTGAATTTTCTCGATAGTTGCGTTAAAGTAACGTCCCATATCGCCTATCTCGTCGTTTGCACGCACTTCAATACGGCTTGTAAGATCGCCCTCGCCCTCCGAAATATCCTTCATACGCAAGCCTACATTTATAATGCGGCCGGATATATTGCCTGCAACAAACCATATAATCACTGCAGAAATAATAGCCAAAACTATCGCTATGATTATGGAAAAACGGATCATTTCATTTATCGCGGCAAAAACATCGGTATCCGGAACAGAGGCAAGCACCGTCCAAGCGGTTTCCACTTCTCCAACATAAAATGGATAGCTGGCAAAGAATCGGCCGTTATTGTTACCAATGTTGGGAACACCGGTGCGTATTGTTTCAAGCGTATCTTCAACGGCTTGTTTGCCCAAAACAGCCATTGACTCAGGGGATGTAATATGTTTGCCTAGCATATTATGATCGTAGTGGGCGGTAATATTGCCTTCGTTGTCATAGCAAACTTCTCTTCCTTTTGCATAACTTTCTTTTAAGATTTTTGCGCCTACAATTATTTCTTCAGAGTATGCAAGATCAACATTTACCCCCACAAAGCCTACTATCTGCTTATTGCCGAATTCATCAAATATGGGAGCGCGTATTTGAACCATATTGATATCTTTTCCTGCTCTTTTTCCCTTCATTATGTTTGAAATTGTAGGTATAAAATTTCCATTTTTATCTTTCTTAAAAGCGCGAATTGCAGCATAAGTTTCTTCTAAATTTTCTACTTCTGACCAATTATGCAGATCGACAGTTTCAGTACTTCTGCGGGTATACCATGTTTGGTAAGGCGCAGGATTTCCGTCCCGAAGAGCACCGGGCAGCCATACGGTGGCGATGCCCACCATATTCGGCATACTCCCTATTACATATTTCATGTTATCATTGTAACGGATACGGCGAAGCTCCGCTGAAACCTCGGTAAAATCCGACATGATATACGAGAGTGTTTTCACAGCATCCAGATACACCTCAAAGTTGAGCTGGAGGTTTTTAGAGGCAATACCAGTAATATTAATCACTTGGCTGGAGGCCGTTACCCTCTGCATAGTGCTTGCCTTATTCACCAGGACAAGCGTAATAGTTAAGACTACCGCACCGACGATAGCAATAACAATTAGACTTAAACGCATTTTTAACTTCATTTTTTTATCCTTAAAGTCGTTAAATTCGAAGTTTTTTTATACTTCTCTGTATTATTATCGGTAATTTTGCACAAAATAGTACTCTGTTATGCAGATTTCTTGTTCTTCTTTGACACAACGTCAAAAACAACGGCTACTAAAAGCACAAAACCTTTTATTGCACGCTGCCAGTTTTGGTCAACACTCATGATCGACATACTCTGATTTATAACACCCATTAAGACAGCGCCGATAACAGCACCGCCTACCGTACCTGTTCCGCCGTAAGCAGAAGCACCGCCTATAAAGCATGATGCTATAGCGTCAAGCTCGTAGTTAGTACCAGCTGAAGGAGATGCAGAATCAAAGCGGGCAACGCACATAAGAGCAGCAACTGCCGATAAAAAGCCCATGTTTGTGTAGGCAAAGAATAACATTTTGTTTGTATCAACACCGCTCATTTTTGCGGCTTTTTCGTTACCGCCAAGCGCGTAAAGGTAGCGTCCGGGAACTGTCTTTGACGTATAATAGCCGTAGACGGCAATAATCAAAACAACAAGGAGTAGAACTACTGGAACACCATTTTTTTGGGACAACAGAAAAAACACGGCAACAAGCACCGCAAAAATAATAATATTTTTTGCTAAAAATATTACAAGCGGTTCTACTTCATATTCTTTTTTTGTTTTCTTTCTTCTGGATATACATTGTGTTATAACAAAAAGCAGCGCGATCAAAACACCTACTGCGTTTGTAATAATCGTAATTGTCTCTTCGTTTGTGCTTGCCGGAAGGAAACCTGTAAAAAACATTGAGTAATTTTTGGGGAAAGGAGCAATCGTTTGTCCGTTTAGTATTACATTGGAAACTCCTCTCCACATCAACATACCGGCAAGGGTTACAATAAAAGGAGGTATACGTATGTAAGCTATCCAAAATCCATGCCACGCTCCTATCGCAATACCAGCCATAAGACAAAGAAAAATTGCCAAACCTACCGGAAGGTGCATATTTACTATGAACACACCGGCAAGCGCTCCAACCAACGCAACGATTGATCCAACGCTAAGATCGATGTTGCCGCCGGTTAATATACATAAAAGCATACC
Organism: Termitinemataceae bacterium; assembly: GCA_036245275.1. Taxonomy (GTDB): domain Bacteria; phylum Spirochaetota; class Spirochaetia; order Treponematales; family Breznakiellaceae; genus BTID01. The sequence goes on along the minus strand of BTID01000142.1, from coordinate 3,237 downwards.
GGTTGCAAGAACCACGACATACGCATTCTGGCTTATCAAGTTTGATATATTGCCGGGAGTAAAAAGCGAACCCTTCCCAAGGGCTCCAATTAGAAGATTAAACACCAACATCACAACAACTAATGCAAAAAGCATAGTGTTCTTTTTTACTGTACTTAAAATACTGCTTGAAATACTTTTAGATTCCATAATTATTTCCTTTATTTACGCCGACATTACTTCGGTTTTTTCCGAGCGCACTATAAGCTGCATTATTGTTTCCTGCGAAGCATCTTCGCGCGGCATTTCACCAACAATGCGTCCTTCGTTCATTACATAAACTCTGTCGCACATTCCCAATATCTCCGGCAATTCCGATGAGATCATCAAAACACATTTACCTTCAGCTACAAGCTGATTCATAATAGTATAAATTTCGTATTTCGCACCGACATCTATACCGCGTGTAGGTTCGTCAAGAATGATAATTTCAGGATCTGCAAACATCCATTTTGCAAGTAAAACTTTTTGCTGATTCCCGCCGGAGAGAGAACCCACAGCTTGTTCAATAGAAGAACTTTTTGTCTTAAACTTTGTTCTGTAATCCTCTGCAACAACTGCCTCCGCTTCCTCATCAATAATTTGATTTTTGCTAACCTTGTCCATTTTTGCAAGTGTCGTATTACGCGTAATAGAGTTTGCAAGAACCAAACCGTTACCTTTCCTGTCTTCCGTAACGTAAGCTAAATGATGATCGATTGCTTCTTTAACGGTGTTAAGCACTGTCCGCTTGCCGCCTATAAAAACTTCACCTGTTATACCTATGCCGTAACTTTTGCCGAATACACTCATGGCAAGCTCGGTGCGTCCTGCACCCATTAAACCGCTAATACCAACAATCTCGCCTTTGCGTACATTTATACTCACGTTATCGCAAACCTTGCGTCCTTCGTAAAGCGGATGATAAACATTCCAGTTTTTTACTTCAAAAAACACATCGCCTATTTTGCTTTCACGCTTAGGAAAACGATCGCTTAAACTGCGTCCAACCATAGCTTTTATGATTGCAGCTTCGTCAAACGAATCTGTTTTTTTATCAAGTGTTGTAATAACCGTGCCGTCACGAATAACAGTTATGCGATCTGCAACGTATGAAATTTCATTTAGTTTATGAGAAATAATGATTGATGTAACACCGTTCTTTTTTAATTCAAGCAACAAATCAAGAAGATGTTTTGAATCATTTTCGTTAAGTGATGCCGTAGGCTCATCTAAAATTAAAAGTTTAACCTCTTTTGCAAGTGCTTTTGCAATTTCCACAAGCTGCTGTTTTCCAACACCTATATCTTTTATCAATGTGTGCGGATCATCTTTTAGTCCTACATCGCCTAAAAGTATTTCCGCACTTGCATAAGTTATTTCCCAATTTATGTTATAGTGAGTCCCTCTCTCGTTTCCTAAAAAAAGATTTTCGCCTATGCTAAGATATGGTATCAATGCTAATTCCTGATGTATTATAACGATGCCTTTTTTTTCGCTGTTCTTAATAGTATGAAATTGACATAACTGACCATTAAAATAAATCTGTCCTGTATATGTCCCAAATGGATAAACGCCGCTTAACACATTCATAAGGGTTGATTTTCCGGCTCCGTTCTCTCCTACTAATGCATGAATTTCACCCTTATCTACAGACAGATTAACATCTTCAAGCGCATAAACACCTGAAAATTCTTTTGATATACCCTTCATTTCCAGTATTTTATCTGCCACATCGCCCCCTTATTAAAAAAAAAAAAAAAGGCAGCGCACATCATACACTGCCTTTTAAAAAACCGCTTTACTGAATATCTGCTTCTGTATAATAACCTGAGCCTATTAGAGATTCTTTGTAGTTATCTACCGTTACAACAAGCGGTGTACACAAATATGTAGGAATAATACCTGTGCCGTTATCATAAGATTGATTGTCATTTGTTTCGGGTTTTTCGCCCTTCATAATCGCGTCAACCATCTTAACAGCTTGCGATGCAAGTATGCGTGTGTCTTTAAATACGCTCATCCCCTGAGTTCCTGCAATGATGTTTTTTACGTTAGGCACATCGCCATCCTGCCCAGTGATAACCGGAATATCGGCTTTTGTATAGCCGCTGCTTGTAAGAGCCGTTGTAACACCTAGTGCTGTCGTATCATTTGAGCAAAGCACTGCATCAAGTTTAACTCCGCCCTTGCCGTATTTTTGATTTACAATCAAGTTTTCCATTCTTTTCTGCGCTTCCTCTACAGACCAATTTGGTGTCGCACACTGTGCCTGCTCAGTTTGCCCTGATAGAACTTTGATTTTACCGCTATCGAAGTATGGTTGCAAAGTATCTTTTGCACCGCCGAAAAAGAAGTTGATGTTGTTATCTGCCGCATCACCTGTAAACATTTCGATATTGAAAGGACCGGGTGCATTATCAAGGTTTAGTTTCTCGATAAGATACTGAGCCTGAAGCACTCCGACCTTGTAGTTATCAAATGTAGCGTAGTAATTGACCGCATCTGTATTCATAATAAGGCGGTCGTAAGAAACTACCCCGATACCGGCTTTTTTTGCCGTATCAAGCACTTTTGTAAGTGCAGAGCCGTCGATAGCCGCAATGACTAGTACCTTACATCCCTGCTCGATCATGTTTTCAAGCTGATTTACCTGTGTAGGAATGTCATTGTCGCCGGCGATTTGTAAATCTACCGTGTAACCCGCGGCTTCCAACTGTTTCTTCATGTTGTCGCCATCTTTAACCCAACGCGGCAGACTCTTTGTGGGCATTGAAACACCAACTTTGTTTCCTTTTGCCGCTCCGCCCTTCTTACAAGCACTAAATGTGAACGCTACCACAGCGCAAACCATTAAGGCAATTGCAATTTTTTTCATCTGTGTATCTCCTATAGATATAAAAATATGAACTAATGTTCTGTATTGTAGAATAGCATGATATATAAACATTTGCAAGAACAAAATCGTCTGGGGAAAAAATGCCTATTTGTATTAACCGCAGATTACACAGATGGAAGAGAAAATATTTTCTTTATAGTATCTGTGTTATCTGTTTACATCTGTGTAATCTGTGGTTTCGGAATTAAAAATAAAAAAAAATCCAAAAAAAGTAAAGCGCTATGCTACTTTGCACCATTATTATATGTGGGAGGAAAATATTTTTTTTGGAGGTCTTATGAAAAGGCGTAAAAAAAGGAAAGCGTTGTTCGTGCCGTTAA
>BTID01000141.1:0-36480 GCA_036245275.1 Termitinemataceae bacterium | reverse complement strand
GGGTAAAGTTACTGGCAGGAACGATGTAGGAGGTATTGTAGGTTGCACAGGCGCAGATAGAAGTAACGAAACTTATACAGTAACTGCTTGTTACAACTCAGGAGATGTTACAGGCTTTAACTATACAGGTGGTGTACTTGGACATCCCAGGCAGCCTACTACAATAACCGCCTGTTACAACTCAGGAGATGTTATACCCAGCAATGCATTTAAAGTTTATGGCTTGGTAGGTGAGAGTGTAACTACTATCGCCTCTTATTGGAAATCCGGGGGCTCACCAACTAAAGGAACTCAGGGTACTGATACGAGTGTGAGTTTTGTCGAATACCCTAGTCCGGACACGAGCGTTCCGCAATGGGGCGAAGGAAACGGCACTGCTGCAAATACTTACTGGAAAGCCGGCACTACAGACGGCAAGAGCTTGCCTAAGTTGTGGTACGAAAAATAAAATCCCAAAAATACGCCCCATAGGGGCGTATTAATCCAAACTATGCGGTGCATAGACAAGCCAAAAAAGTAAATTTACAATTAACTCATGATTGAACCAAAAATTTTAAAAGGCTTCCGGGATTTTTTGCCGTCCGGTGAAATTGAACGGAAAACGCTTATTGAGTGTGCCGAATCGGTATTCCGAAATTTTGGATACGTCCCCATAGATACTCCGGCTCTTGAGTATACGGAAATTTTATTGGGCAAGGGTGCAGGCGAAACTGAAAAACAAATTTACCGATTCAAAGATAACGGCGGACGTGATGTTGCATTGCGTTTTGATTTGACCGTTCCGTTTGCCCGCTTTACAGCTCTAAACCGCCCCGAACTTAACATGCCGTTTAAACGATATCACATAGCAAAAGTTTGGCGCGGCGAGAACACTCAAAAAGGACGCTACCGCGAATTTACTCAGTGTGATTTTGACTGCATTGGCAGCGATAGTGCCGCTGCAGATTTTGAAATTTTATTGATGATGAATGTTGCATTGCGCACTGCGTCGGCAGGAGCTGCCTCAACAATTCATGTAAACCATAGAGGTCTTTTTAACCGGTTTTTACAACACATAGATGCAAAAGAAAATTCTGTTGAAGTACTGCGTGCAGTCGATAAACTTGCAAAGATAGGTAATGACGAAGTGCAAAAATTGTTGACTTAATTATTAGATGCTGATCGTGCAAAAGCTATCTTGAATTTTATACAACCACAAAAAACTTGGGACGAAACGTTATCTGCAATTACAGCCGCTGCTGGAGGTAACGCTTCTGATACAGAGCGTCTAAAAGAAATCCGATCATTTATGCTGGACACAAACACACAAGACAGCTTTGTACTAGACCCGGCAATAACACGCGGTTTGGATTACTACACAGGAATTGTTTTTGAAACTTTCTTAAATGACATTCCAACAATAGGATCTGTTTGTTCCGGCGGACGCTACGATAATTTGCTTGGGCTATATTCAAAAGAAACACTAAGCGGTGTTGGTGCTTCAATAGGTTTAGACAGATTGATCGCCGCGCTGGAAAGTTTAAATAAGCTTAACAATAAAAAAACTTACGCTGCCATTTGCATTGCCAACCTTAACCAATCACATACCGGAAAATATCAGGTGCTTGCACAAAAAATACGAAAGCATAATATTCCATGCGAAGTGATGTGCGAACCAAAAAAACTTACAGCACAATTTATTGATGCAGAAAAACGCGGTGCATCTTTTGTGATCATTCCGGACGCAGACAATCCTGCCTGCAAGGAATTTACGTTACGCAATTTGGCAGAGCGGAAAAACACAGAAGGTGTAACTGTGGATACACTGTCAAGCAAAATTATCTAAAATACCATGATCTGACAATATTTGTAAAAAACTATTTTTTTGTTTTGCAGGTACAACTAACATTTTGTTTTCCGCACGGAATGCTGTACCTTTTAACCTGGGATCTTTAAGTATTGCTTCAATTATTTTTTGATGTTCCGCTTTATCTATTCCGTCTTTTGCGTCAAGGCTAAATATAAAACCGTCCACTGTGTGCTGGGAAAAATATCCGCAGTACGAAAGAGTCTTGTTAAAAAGATTTTCCCATACGAAAGAGGGATTTTTGTCGATCAAATTTCTGAAAGCGTCTATACGTTCTATAATATCTTCTTTTTTTATACAATCGCGCAAAAAAGATGAGCAACTTACGCGCCATCTGTTATTGCCAAGTTTAACGCCTATCTTATCAAGCAGCAAAGTAAGTGCTAATGAATTACCTTTAACAGTTATTAGCAGTAGTTCTTTATCTGCAATGGCTTCAAATTTATTTTTAGCAACTACAGGTTTGTTTTGATTTACACCTATGCACCATTTGCCAAATTCTGTAACACGAATCAAAGACAACGAATCATAAATTGATAGTGGAATATTTTTGTCTTTTTTTGTTACGCAACGGTTTTCCGGTTGTTTTTGAGTAATTTCTAAAATGCCCAATGCCGCAAAAAGATAGCAGTATGCTTTAAACAAAGGTTTTATTAAGAGTTCCAGTCTAAAACCGCCGTCAATAGCAAAAAGATCGCTGTATTCTTCTGTGTAAATTATATCATCAATTTTAATAGACTTAGCAATTATTCCTGTCCGTCTTTCATAGTGGTCATTGATAAATCCGAATGTTTTAGTGTTAAAGTGGGTGTTAAGCGATAATTTCTCTGCATCAAACCATCTACCGTCTTTTGCTATTTGATACATTGTGTTAAAAAAAACATTTCTTGAATTTGGCGGCTCGTTGGAATAATAAAGAGTTATTTTTTTTAATAAATGGTCTGTTAAGACATTGCTTTCTAAAAACCCGGACATGCGCATAGCTGCTTTTGTATTTAGAATATCTCTTGAAAAAAAAGAATAGACTAGTTTTTTTATATCATCATAAGTATCTGTAATTTTTGATGTATCCTTAGATGTCATACATAAAAAAAAGCGGATAGCCAAATCCTCTGCAAAAGGCGCGTATTCAATTGTGTCGGAAAATCTTTTAAATCCTGTTTGCTTTAAAAGATCTGTTATCTGTTTTTTTCCAAGCCCTCCTATCAATTTTTCCTCTTCGTACCAGTTGCCAACATCTTTCTTTAGTTTTATTGCGGCTTCACTTAAAAGAGGCATAGATTCAATAATTTCTTTTTCGTTATTATATATATCTTTTTGATCCGGTTCTGTTTTTTCGGCACAAGAATCAAAGGAATAATCTTTTGGAATTTCAAACCAAGGTCCGATTGCGCTTTTCAAAAATGGCGGGATAAACATCTGTACATTATCTTTTTCTAGTCTAGCGAATACAAAATTAAGATTTAATGACTGATCTATTTCCACTCTTTTATCATACCATGAGCGCTTTTCAACTATGCAAAGTGGTATTTCTTTCGATGTGCGCAATAATTCTTCGGGGTAAACTTCATACAGAACTAAAGTATAAATAATTTTTTGTACATCAGGTGTGTATTTTGTAATCCATGCATCAAACTCTTCACAATTTTCCCAGCACATTGCACTAGAAACATTATCTATTAACTCTTTTAAAGGTTTTGATGATAAGCTACCGCCAATAAATGCCTTGTAAAGTCTTTTTACATAGTCCATTCCAAAACCCTGCAACATTCCTGAAAATTCTTTTTTGCGCTTGTTAGTCGGTGTAAGATTGTCAGGCATTTTTGTAGGAACAGATTTTTGATATGAAGAAAATTTATTTTTATTACTCATCATCATCTCCGATCAAATATGAAATATCATCTTCGCTAAGTGTTTTTAATGCCCCTGCATCATCTGATAATAATGCACCAGCCAAATCTGTTTTACGTTTTTGTAATTCCAAAATACGTTCTTCGATTGTATCTCTTGCAATAAGCCGATAACAAAAAACAGGATTTGTCTGTCCTATTCTGTGGCTGCGATCTATTGCCTGCGCTTCTGCCGCACTGTTCCACCATGGATCCATGATAAAAATATAATCTGCAGCAGTCAGATTCAATCCTGTGCCGCCTGTTTTTAGCGTCATAATGAATGCCTTTATTTCAGGATCTGTTTGAAAGCGGCGCACCAAAGACATTCTGTCGTGTGTTGCTCCTGTCATTGTTAAGTTTGCGATTCCGCGTTCTGCTAAATCATTTGATACTAATTCTACACCGGCTAAAAAATTTGCAAACACAAGGCATTTGTGACCATTTTCGGCAAGTTCCACTATCATATCACAAATATATTGACGCTTGGCTGAAGGACCTTCATAGTCCGCGCCTGTTGAATCTGCTTCCGGCACTGTGGCAAGACGGCGTAATTCAGAAAGAGCTTTAAAAATCAATATAGATGATTTTCCAAAACCGCCTTTTTTAATAATACCGCCTATAATACTTTTGTACTCAAGACGTTTTCTATGATAAATTTTCAAATGTTTATCATCTAAATTGATAAAAGATGTTTCTTCCGATTTTGGAGGCAGGTCTTTTAACACATCTGTTTTGCGGCGGCGCAAAATAAAAGGATAAATGCGGGTGCGCAGATCGCTCAATGCTTCTTCGTCATTACTGTCCTGTATAGGGCGCAGATATTTTTCCAAAAAATATTTTTGGCTTCCAAAAAAATCAGGATTCAAAAACCGGAACAGACTGTATAAATCATTAAGGTTATTTTCTATAGGTGTGCCGCTCATTGCAAGACGGTTAAGAGATTTTAAACTTAGCACAGCAGATGTTGTTTGTGTTGTTAAATTTTTTATGTTTTGCGATTCGTCTAAAATAACATATAAAAATTCTGTTTCTAGCAACTCTTCAATGTCCCTGCGCAATGTGCCGTAAGTGCTTAACACAACCTTAAAAACATCTGAATTATTTTTTTTGGGAATTATGTCTGCAATATTTCTTTCCTGTCCATAGTGTACGCTATACGAAATATCCGGTGCAAATTTATCAAACTCTGCCGCCCAGTTATACACAACAGATTTTGGACAGAGTATCAATGTTGTCCCTGTAATATTTGAATTTTTTAAAGATCGCAGAAGCGCTATAACCTGAACTGTTTTTCCCAAACCCATTTCATCTGCAAGACATGCGCCCATTTTATACTGCCGTAAATACTCCAACCAACGCACACCGTACTCTTGATATGAGCGCAATGTGCTGCTCTCTACTTGTAAACCGCAACTTATATCATTTATTGTATTATAGTTTGTAAAAAAATGTTTTGCGCCTTCCCATGCAGCACCTGATACTTCGATAGAATCGTCTCGTAATAAAAGCGGAATATCAAAAAAAGAAACTTCGATATTGCTATCTGCTTCGCTCTCTGATTTTCCCGGTCTCTTGATATGTGAAAGCAGTCTGTCAAGTTTGTTCATTGTGCGCTTGTCAGGAAATGATTTTGTACCGTCTGCAAGTTGAATAAATGAATTCTTGCGGTATTCATTCATAAAGTCTGCAAATGAAAAAGAAGTGTTTTCAAATTCAACAGTTGCCTCGCCGCTAAGATAATCGATACCTTTTCCAAGTGACAACTTTATTTTAGGCATAGAAAATTTTACTTTGTATCCGGCAAGCACAGATGTTTCAAGTAATAAAAAAGTTTCAGACAGCATCAAAATATTTTCGCTAAAAAATTTTTGCGCAAAAACCGGTTCTATAATAAAACGTCCGATCTCTTCGTACACCAAAGATTCAGCATCTTTTTTACTGGATTCTTTTTTTGCATTTTTGTAAATTAGATTTCTAAATAATTCACAGGCATCTTGCGGAAATATTATTTCGCAAATATAAATTGTTTTTTCATCATCTTTAACGGTTACGGCAGTTATTATATCTTCGTTCTCTAAAAAGAGAGGTGGAAAATTTTGCAAGTGTGCAACAGGACGTACATGCAAATAATCATAACTGTCTATTTCCATGAACAAGAGTGCAGGAGTAGTTTCTATGTTCCGCGATTTTTTTGTTTGATACGATTTGTATTGCAGATTCAGCATTGGAAACCGCGACAAGGAAAGCGACAAAAAAACATTAAAATCATTTTTTGCTACACTTGTAGTAAGCGTGTCAATTTCTTTCCAGTAAAAACCCAAATCATCTGTTTTATAAAGCGTGCTATCTTTAAGAAGAAGATTTTGTGCTACCGCAATAAAATTACCGGACACTACAGAATTATCTTCACCTAATAAAACAAAATCGCAGCAGAGCGACGAAGAAAATTTTTCAGCTTCGGCTTTTTCTGTTATCTGCAAACTCGGTCTATATACATCATCTATAGCCGTTATATTTTGGTCTTCCGAATTTTTTAAAAGTCCTGCAGATAAAATCAACTCTAAAATATGAGGACTGGGGTTATATAAAATATTTTGAGTTTTTTTTCTATCCAAAAAACCATCGCTGCCAAAAAAATCAAGCGAGCTTTCGGACATGTTTCTGTTAAGATCCGAGACAAATTCACGAACAAGTTCACGCTCTAAACCTGTTACAAGCCTAAAATTAGGTGTCTTGTATTCTTTCGTGCCGCAATATTCAAGATTAACATAATTGCCGTCCCTGTTCAGTTTCCAATAAAAATTATTTTTCGTATAACCAACCATATTTTTTATTATATACCGTGCGGGATAATCTTTATAGATATATAATTTGTAACCAGTGCGTATCTGCATTGTTACTATATAAAAGTAACCGTTAATGAAAAAACTCTTTTCTGCTTTGTTAATATTTTTATGTGTTCATTCTTTTGCTCAAGAAACAGATGATGAATATTATGATTTTGGTACGAACGAAGGTATTACAGTATTTGGTGATTCCAGTTTAAGTAAATCGAAAGAAACCGAAGCTATGATTATCGACAAGTTAAAAGGATTGCCAAAAGAAAGAGTTCAATTTATAAAAGAAGATTTGCTTATTGGCGCAGGATTCCGCAATACTGCTACTGTTAAATACCGTAAAACATCAGGCAAAGAAAAAACATCTTCTGTGTTACGCGGAGCCTTTCATGCAGCCTTTGGCTTTATGCCAAAAGCGCCAAAGTTAAAACATTTTTCAGAAGTAGAATACGGCGAATTACCCGCCGGTGAATTTTATAGTTTTGATTCTGTAATTTATGAATCTAAACTTAAAGATGTTTCGCCGGATGTAAAAACGCTTATGGAATTGGAGTATATGCTCCAGATAGAATTTTGTAACGGCATTGTGATCGAAAAACAAAACTTAAATTATTACACAGACAAAAACATCAACAAGTTTGAAAAACTGGCACTTTCATTACCGGATAACATAGAAAATATAAAACCGCTAAAAGATCGTTATCTGCATAAAGAACTGCCAAAAGTAAAAGCCTCACTGGAGCGTTATAAAAATCCAAATGAATATGATCTGCTGATAAAAAAGAATTTGCCAAACTTCAATTATAAAAAATGACAACCGCAAATGAAAAAGGCAGCCCCCACTTGTGCTGCCTTTTTTAAACGGTAAGTTATTTTTATTTAGGAACCGCTATGATGTTTTTCAAAGACGGATCCTTTTCCAAGTCGCGTTTTAGACCTTCGGCGCGGGCTTTGTTTACATAGCCTTTGTCTTGGAATGAATATTTAAACTTGGTATGGACATCGTAGGAGCCGTTCATTAGGGCGAAGGCATCTTCTGTCATTACTAGCTCTTCGTCGGTTGGTATTACATAAATCGGAATCTTTGAGTCATCTTTACTTATTATGAACTCGCCGTTGCGGCTGTGCGCTTGGTTGTTTTTTGTGTCGTCAAGCGCAATGCCTAAACCTTCCAAACCTTCCGTGAATTTTTTGCGCATCCAAGTTGCGAACTCGCCGACACCTGCTGTAAATATAACTGCATCGCATTTTCCGCCAAGTGCCGCAAGGTAGCTACCTATGTACTTGCGTACGCGATATGCTTCCATGTCTTGCGCTAGGGCAGCTCGTTTATCGCCTTTCTTGGCGGCTTCGTTTATATCGCGGCGATCTGAATATTGACCTGTTATGCCTAACAAGCCTGATTTTTTGTTTAGTGCCTGTTCCATATCGGCAGCGCTAAGACCGGTTTTTCGCATTGCATAGAATGGGGCTGCAGCATCAATATCACCGCTTCTAGTGCCCATAATTAAGCCTTCCAGCGGAGTAATACCCATTGATGTGTCGTAAGAACAACCGTCTTTTACACAGCAAACTGATGAACCGTTGCCGATGTGGCAGATAATCAAATTTGTCTTTGACGAGTCCTTGCCCAACAATACTGATGCTCGTTTTGTAACATACAAAAATGATGTGCCATGAAATCCATAACGGCGCACGGCATATTTTTCGTACCAATCGTAGGGTACTGCATAAAGGAATGACTCAGGCGGCATAGTTTGGTGCCAAGCCGTATCCATAACTGCACAGTGCGGAACATTCGGCAACACTTTTTGCGCGGCTTTAATGCCCATTACATTTGCAGGAATGTGAAGAGGTCCCAGATCCTTAACTTCATCAAACACCGCTAAAACTTTGTCGTCAACAATAACTGATTTTGTAAGTTTGTCGCCGCCGTGCAAAACGCGATGCCCTACAGCTTTGATTACGCTCATATCGGTAATTACACCGTGTTCTTTGTCGGTAAGTGTTTTGATAATCAACTCGACCGCTGTTGTGTGGTCCGGGCAATCCTGCTTTAGAGTAAACTCCGGTTTTCCCTTTGGCTTGTGCTCAATCCATGAACCGGCTAGAGAGACCTTTTCTACAACGCCAACGGCCAGAACATCTTTTTTGTCCCAATCGTAAACCTGATACTTAGCGGAAGATGATCCGCAATTTAAAACCAAAATAATCATAAATGCCTCCAAATATATACTTTTACTTGTGTTTACCTGCAAAACACAGGCGTTTTTAAATTATATCATAATATGAATTATGTGATAAGATGCCGCAAAGTGGTGGTTAAAAGTCAGCAAAAAAAAGGGCTGCCGGAAGGCAGCCCTTAAAACTAAACTACTATTATTTTTTTATGTATTCCCATTTTACAATGACTGTACCTGAACCGCCCGGGTTTCCTCCAGCACCGCCATTGCCTGACTGGGCTGTACCGGGACCGTTACCGCCTTGACCGATAGTACCCCAGCAACGATAACCTGCTGGACCGCCTGCTGAATACCATCTCCACTGACCGCTTGTGTTAAACATAATGCCCTGTCCGCCTGCATTGGTACTGTTGCGTCCTGCTGTTGTATGATACCAAGCATCTGTTCCGGCACCTGAGCCGCCGCTTCCATCGCTGATACCGGCAATCCAACCGCCGTTCCTACCAAAAGCATGACCTGTATGCTGCACTTGATAATTTGTAACATCGGTTGAAAGAGCCTGTATATAAGCCTGTGTTTGAGTAATATCATCTCCAAATGGATAATTAAGAGTATTAATGTCAACTGGATATGTTTTAACGTTATCAGCCTTTTTATCCGTGCCATCGTAATGGAAGTTTACGGTAAGTGCTCTACCAAGGGCTTCTTGCCGTCCGTCACCAGATGTAAAAATTTGACCATTAAGGTCATCCCTAGTTGCCCATGTCCATGTAACACCGGTGTAATTCCAGCCGCAAGCACCGCCGCCGCCGTTTCCGCCGTCAGCACCCTTAAATGCCCTGCCATCCCAGTTAGGCTTTGCACCGCCGCCGCCGCCGCCGGGAGCTACAAGTCTATATGTTTCATTATCTGCTCCGAATTGTGAAGCACCGCCGTTTTGTGACGGGTGGTTTACATTATCAACAGCACCGCCGTTTCCTACTTTAACAGGGAAATTTAAACCGCTAGGAAGTATATATGAATTATAATGAATTACACCGCCGCCGCCGCCGCCGCCTGCTGCACCGCCGCCGCCGCCTGCACCGCCGCCTGCTACAACAAGAACTTCTACTGTTACAGGTTTTTCGGCTGCACTGTTAAATTCAAGGTTACTTAAAAGCTGTCCACCTAAAGGTGTCGTATCTTTACGGCTAATATAGAAGGAGTGTACCTCCCATACCTTTTCAGGTGCCGAACCCGGAATAGCATCAGGTGCATAATCTTCCAAGAAGTAAGTGCTGCCGCCTGTAGCGTTTGTCGCGTATTTAGATTCGCCTAATACACCCATAAAAGTGTATACAGACTCTGCTCCGGACTCTGCCTTTACCTTAACCCTGAAAGAAACCGACTCCGCTCCTGCAGCAATTTCAACAGTGTTTGAAACAGTGCTAGCTGTAAATGTCTGTTTTGGGCTTACATTGTTATCAATCATAACAGTTGCGTTTGAATCCAGTGTTGAAGCAATTACTTCCAAACTCTGTACTCCAAAGGGAATTGTAAATATCGGTAAAGTTTTTACAGGAACTAAGTTACTAGGATCAGATGCATCTGTAAAGTCAAATTCGATAGGTATTGAAGGCATAATTACAACAGACTTCAAACGTGCGTCGACAATTGCCTGCCGTTGTTCAATTTCAAAAAAGAAGTCTTTTTCCGGAGCAGCTTGATACATCTCTGCCACTGTCTGTCCTTTCCCTATAACCTCTAAAGCCTGAAAGTCGACTGAAATGCTGGCAAGTGTCGGAAACAATATTCTTACCTGAGGCGTAACTGTTGCTTTTACTCTAAAAAACGATCTTTCGTTTTCAGTCTGCAAACTTGAACCTATTTGGCTATATGTTGCTGTTGCTTCCGTATTGTTAGGAAACGGCGTAAATCCGAATTTTGGGTTTTGCCCATCATTGTAACCTGAAAATGCAATTTCGCCTCTCCAAAAGTTATTTAATCCTGCTCCTAGACCTGTGTCTTGCGCCGTTTCGCCATCAAAATAAGCTGTATAAAGAGGAGCTACATCAAACTCACCCTTTTCAATCTCTGCAGTCCACAATCTATTGTCGTAAATAGCCGGTGTTAGTAGAATATCTTGCTGATTAATGAACACAACGGTAACGGTGTTAGGACCTTTACCAGCTGTTAGTTGATATTGCGTTGCACTTTTCTTTTCCAAAATCGGTATGCCGTCTCCGGCTGTGGCTTTTGTATTACCGCCGTCTACCACAAAACCTGCGGGCACATCGCTAATACTTATCACAGACTTGGCTTTTGCTTTTGCTTTTGTAGGGCTTGCCGTAACCGTCGGCTTTGGCGACCCTGACGCAAAATCTTCTACGACCAGCGAATGTCTACCTTCGCTATCTGTTGCAAGTCTAACGAATTTTACTTCAACAGTGACAGGATACTCAACTGCTGAATTGTAAGAAGCTCCAGACGATTCCTCAGTTTCGATACTGGCACCCCCAGCACATCCAATTGCGAGCATCGAAATAATAATCCCCGCCGCAATGCCAAAAAAAACTAAACTCGACCTTTTAAATTTTTTCATAACAATCCTCCTGTAAAATAATCTAAAACATAGGTGTGATGAATTCAAACCATCACACCTATAATATACCTTTGAAAACAAAAAAAGTCAATGGCTCGTTTACGACAGGCTCGTTTACGAATATTCTCATGTTGCTTAGTGTTTTGTTACTTTTTCTTGCTTTTTGTACTAACTTTTATAGCCAATGCCTGGCTGTCTTTATCTCGTAAAATATATTCAACCGAAACATCATCGGAGGACATGTTCATTTTTTCTGAAACTTCCTTCATAACCAGTTCGGTAATCTCTTGATCGCTTGCTTTTAACAAAGTCTTCATCGAAGTATTTTCATCAAGAGTAAGAGGTTGTTTGCTACAACCAACCAACAAAAAAGTCATGCCAATTACAATTCCTAAAATCGCTCTCATTTGCTTATCTCCTTAAAAGTTCCCAAACGCTTTCGACAATTCATCTGACGACACATAAGCTGTATAATTATAACCACCATCAAAAAAGCTAATTTCTATGGCAGATTCATTATTACCACACACAACAATGTTTTCTTTATTATTTACAATCTTAAACAATAAGTTATCCAAAGGGAAATCATCACCCTTTAAGAATTCTGATTCCTGCCAATTCTTTAAGGTCACTGTTGAATCATATACTTTGTCACCTATTATTGATATGTAACTACGAATAACCTTCTCGCCATTTTCATTAACGGTTACTATGGTTAAAACATCGTCGCACCCCATCAGAGTTAATCCGAATGTCAGCACCAGTACTGTCATTCCCGCCCGGAACATTTTGTTCCACTTAAATTGTGTAATTTTCATTGAAATTACCCTCCTAAAAATATTTTTTCAAGCAAACACGGACGTTTGCCGTGTTTCACTAAAGCCGATTAAATTTGTATTTCCCAATCTTTTAATTTGCGTCATACATTTTTATAATTTCTTCAGCAGATTTACCGCTTTTTAGCATATTAATAATTTTGTTTTCGCCTATCGCCTCGCCTTCTCTTTTCGCCTGCACCATTTTACTCTGATGATCCACAACATACTTGTACTCACTCATAAGCCTAGCCCGTTCTACCTCGTCCCTGCTGATTGAAATTAATACTTCACTTGCCATTGCAATACCCTCCTCAATTTCTGGCTCATTTATTTATTGTTTCTCTTTACTCCAATTTAATTAACCGCGAAAGTGCGCGAAATAAAACAAAAAATATTCTTTTCGCGTCCCTTTAGCGTTTTTAGCGGTTATGCTTTTGTCTTTGTTGATAGTTTAAGTGCTCCGCGTGATTTGGGGTTGTCTTTGGTAAAAACGGCCTTCGATTGATGTTGCCTCGCAACATGCGAGGCCGCACGTTGTCGTGACAAATATCGATAATATTGTCTGATTCCTCAAATTTGATCTTGCCCACGAATTACCTCTTGGAAATAATTGTATCACAGAATTAAAAATGATGGCAGGTGGTAGAATGGGGGTGTGAAAGTAAAAAGCCAGCCAAACACGTTTAAGCCCATAAGAGGAAAAGTCGACGTTTGGCGTGCTTCACTACAGCCTATATTTGTTTCTGTTTAACGTTGTGTATATTTATTCCAATCATTATCATTAGTAATTACTCGAATAATATTATTGAATTTGAATTTTCCACCCTTCTTGATAATTTCAATTCTAACGTTTTATATCTTTAATATATCCCATTTGTTTAAATACGCATCATTTTTATCCAAAAATTCCCGCATTGTAGTATCATTGTGATTACTTTTTAAAAAATTCTTATGTCCTTCCTTTATAGAATCTGCTACATCTTTACTTGGGACTATGTGATAATCCGGTACACTTGGCTCCGAATCTGTTTTTAGATCAACAAAAACATAATATAAGTTCTTTGAACAAAAGTCTTCATTTTTCTCACTTAAAAGCCATCTTTTTTTTGCGTTCTGTTTAGTTTTAACTTGGATACCTATAAATTTTGAAGCATCTTCATTTGCAACCAAAATGTCTACACCTTTTGTATTTTTTAAAGTTAAAGATGCTATATATCCTCTTTTTGATAATTCTGCCGCCACAAAATATTCACCTGTAATTCCAGATTGTGTTGATTGTAGTTTTGTCATATATTCACCCTATTACTTGCATACAACGCGAAAACCATATGTGAAACTGGTATAATCTGGATACACGCTGTCACCATATGCACTATTTTTGTATTCGGATGAGCTTGCTGGCGACTCGTAAAAATCACCGCCTCTTGCTCTTCGACCGACGCCACTTGAGCTTTTGTCTTGACACATCTCTTGGACATTACCAGTCATATCATAAATACCGGCAGCATTTTTATTTTTTTGTTTTACTGGATGGCTTGACTTAGGGTTACCACTATTTTCAGAATACCATGCGACATCGCTTAAGGTATCGCTTCCTGCATATTTATATAACCAAGTGTCACCGTTAGGATTTCCGCCGCGTGCCGCATATTCCCATTCTGCCGCAGTTGGTAACCGTAGACCTGTAGCATCACTAACAATTTCGGCAGCATCAACAATACTTGCGTTGACATCACTACTGTTTCGAATTACACTGTTATCTTTCTTATATGCCGGCGTTTCACCATATTTTTCGCTATAAGCATTGCACCACACTATTGCGTCACGCCAACTTATTTCAACCACAGGGCGTTGATTTGGATAATATTTAGAGCCATCATGCGAAAATGTATATCGATACTGCCTATCATCATTCACCGCCCAACAGTATACATCCATCCATTGTTCATACGTTATTTCTGCTTCGCTTATCTTAAAGTTACTAATAGTAACAGGAACCTTACTTGCCCCGAAATCATACGAGTCTGATATTGCAGTACTTACTGTTGCGCCTGTTATATTTTTCATTGTTACCGGATACGATAACGCTTCAGTTGGTAAAGGCCCTGTGGTTCTTACAAGATTAAACTCTGTTGCCCACATCCACCCCATAACGCGAGTAACACCAACGAATTTGTAGTACATTGAATCCTGTATTATCAAATATATATCATAGTTTTCGTCGGTAACTGTGTAAATTTTCGAAAAATCATCAGTTAGACCATCATATCTATACAAAGTGTTTACTAATATTGTGTCCTCAGAAATTTCTAATGTGTCTGAAAGTGCTTTTATGTGATATTTGTCTAAGTAATCTACCTGTGTATTTTCAGGAAATAATCCTAATTTTATATTTCCGGTTACATTGCCAAATGTAGGAGTAAAACCGGTGATATGATAAATTATTTCCGATGTTGGCGGTTGTGTCGATGTTGGCGGCTGTGTCGATGTGTTTGGGGCAGAATCTGAACACCCAATAAGCAACAATCCGAATGTCAGCACTATTACCGCCATCCCCAAAAAAGGCATTTTACCCCGCCAAATTTTTGTAGTTTTCCTCATAAAACTACTCTCCTAATTTTAGGAGTTAAGTTTGATTTTGCCTAAAACACAAAATGCTTCTACGGCACTTAACTCCCCATACACGAACAAACACCCGTGTAATATATAAAAAAAGTACCCGCTCGGAAGTTTTATCCCATGCAAAGCACTTGTTTTTAAAAAATAAGAATGATACTAAATTTTCTTTGGTTAACGTTCGCACGCCGCAGGCGTACGCTAAGGGATGACGATTCGCCCCCTTGACAAAAGAGTCTAAATGAGCATAATCACTTGTTGCTTGTTGCTTGTTGCTTGTTGCTTGTTGCTTGTTGCTTGTTGCTTGTTGCTATTGTAATCATATACTCAGTGTAGATGGTTTTTGTGTGGAGTGTCAAGGTGCCGCAAAAATTACTGTAGGCGCAACAATTTTTAAGGCGAATTTAACACTTTTCCATCCAAAGAATGGAAAAATCGAGGTACGGGAGGTACACGGATAAGACAAGATTTGATGATCTTTTTCTCTCCTCTCCTATGTTCCTCCTATGTTTTTCCTCCTCCTATGTGTTCCTCTGTGCGCCTTCGTGTTAAAATTCTTTAAATGTGCTATTAAAAATTATTGCACGCATTGCGTCAAACCAAAGTGAAAATGAAATGAAGTTTCCAAAGTCACAGACGAGAACGGTGATTTTAGCGAAAACCCATCAATTAGACAAAAAAAGGCTCGGAGAAACACTACTGCACAAAAGCCAAGTGCAAACGCCCTAAACGAGTCTCCGCGTGCCGATACTTCATTATCTACCTCCCTCGCCGAAAAGTCACGGCGATATGACAGTGATGTGACAGCAATTGACAGTGATTATTGACACTCAAATCGTGCCGTTTAATGCACAAATGCACAACGTTGACGTTTTTTGTGGTTTTAACGTAGAATATAATTAGGGCATCTAGTTTTCATAGATGCCGACAGGAGTTTGTGTTTAGTTGTAGGAGGCTAATATGACAAATAGTAAGAGGAGTGGAAGTTCGTTCAACAGTTTGAATACAAAACGCAAGCTAGAATCGATCTTCCTATTCACAACCGGAAAATGCAACGCAAGGTGTGCGATGTGTTTTTATGCAAATGATATGGCGCAAAAAATGCCGGATATGACTTTTGACGAGATCAAAAAGGTTTCCGAAACTGCAGGTAACATCAAACGCCTATGGCTTTCCGGAGGTGAGCCTACGTTGCGCGAAGATCTGCCGGAAATTGTCGAGATGTTTTATAAGAACAACGGCATTACAGACATCAATATGCCGACTAACGGGATAAAATCAGATCGTTTAATAGAATGGGTAAAACGGCTTACAAAAAGTTGCCCCACTGCAAATATTTCTGTCAGTGTTTCGCTTGATGGTTTTGGCGAAATTCATGACAAGCAACGGGGCGTAGAAAGTTTTTACAGCGCATTAGAAGCACTCAAAAAACTCGAAGATAATTTTAAAGATAACGGGCATGTTTTACGCAATACAGCAACAGTTATTACAAAATATAATGTTGATGTAGTTTCAGACATTATAGCATGGGTTTACGGCAGATTTAATCTTACTACACACGTTATAGAAGCAGCACGCGGTACAACACGCGAAGACGGTGTAAAAGTTGTTACAGAAAAATCTTTGAACGAAATTCAAGATAAAGTTACACCTTATATGTTTGAATATGCAGACCGTGTTGCAGAAGGCATTGATTCCGGAATAGGCAAAAAAATAACACACTTTTTTTATGTAGGTCTTATGCGGACACTTTACAAAATCCGATCATCAAACATAGACAAACCTACTCCTTGGAAGATGGATTGTACAGCCGGAGAGACAACAATGGTTCTTGATTATGACGGCAGATTCCGTGTCTGCGAGTTACGTCCGCCCATAGGAAAAATTCAAGACTACGATTGCGATGTTCAAAAAATAATTAAAAGTGATGTATGGAAAAAAGAAATTGCCGACATAGGTCATGGCTACAAAGCAAATTGCTGGTGTACTCATGGCTGTTGGATCATGTCTTCACTTAACTTTAATCCATGTAAAATGATTTCTAATTTGTTTGAATCTCATAAAGAAGCAAAAAAATTAAAAAAGATTTATCCTGTTAACGTAACGGAAGAAATTCTACAAGACATCGAAAAACGCTATGCGCTTGATACGAACAAGCTCAAAGCACTTGGCATATTATAACATTAGGGAGACATGTAAAATGAAATTATTTCTTGCTACTAGAGGCTCACAGGGAGACGTATATCCTTATTTGGGCCTAGCCGATGCGCTTGTAAAAGCCGGTCATGACATTACAATCAGTATTCCAAAAGAATTCGAAAAACATGCCAAATCACTTGGTTTAAATTTTATGCTGCAAAATGAAGACGATATTACAGCCCTAGTTGAAGGTGTGCCTAACTTTAAAAGATTTCTGGTATGGATGCAATATTGCATAGAACAGCAGTTTAAAGAGTATACTGATGTTGTTAAAAACTGCGATCTTATAATTACTGCTAACACAGAATTTGCGGCTGTGCACATTGCGGAGTATTGCCGTAAACCTATAATACGTACTGCTTTTGCGCCGTTGCTGCCTACACCTAAAATATTCCCGCCTCTTCTTCCGTTTGTTAAACCGCCTTATATTTTGCGCCCGCGTTTTATGTGGGGACTAATCAATATAGGGCTGGACAAAATGGTAGTAAAACCAATAAATAAAATACGTGCAGAATATGGTATGCCACCTTTCAAAAGTCAAGCAGTTTATGCTCCAAACAATTCAGATAACTTTATGATGTACAGCCCAACACTTGCAGAAGTTGATCCAAACTGGAAATACCGCTGGCATGCAAACGGGTATTGCTTTAATGATATTTTACCTTACGATAAAGATGCTCTAAAGCTGCTGGAACAATTTGTCAAAAAAGATTCGCGCCCAACAGTATTTTTTAGTTTAGGAAGCTGCACACACAAAAAACGATTTACAATTGCTGACTGGATTTTGGATATTTGTGCAAAACACAATTATAAATTGGTTGTGGGCGCGGGTTGGTTTAAACCGGCAGAGTATCTTGGAAAGGCAGTTGATCTATTCAAGCTGGAAACATACCTTCCGCACAATGTTATCATGCCGTTTTTTAATGCCATTATCCACCATGGCGGGGCTGGAACAACGCATAGTGCGGCGCGCAGCGGCATACCTCAACTTATTCTGCCTATCATTTTGGATCAATTCTATTTTGCCGGACGCACAATGAAACTTGGAGTTTCGCCGGGTTCGCCAAAACATTTAAAAAATCTTAAACGTCAGTTCTTTGAAAAAAAAGTTGTAGCTATGATCGAAGACCCGTTATACGAAAAAAATGCCAAATCTTTGGCAGAAAAAATCAATGCAGAAGAAGGTCTTGAAGGCATGTTTAAATACATTGAAAGTGTCGCTGCAAAATATAAATCAGGAGGTTACCAAGAATGAAAATATTTCTTGTTACTAGAGGCTCGCAAGGAGATGCTTATCCTTATTTAGGTCTTGCAGATACGCTTGTAAAAGCCGGTTATGAAATTTTAATTAGCATTCCAAAGGAATTCGAAAAACAAGCTAAATCACTAGGTTTAAATTTTATACTTCAGACGGGGGACGACATTACAAGTCTTGTTGAAGGGGCACCTAATATAAAAGAGTTGCTGGATTGGACGCTGCGCGTTATTGAACAGCAGTTTAATGAATACATTCCGTATGTTAAAGAATACGATATGTTTATTGCGTCTAACACCGAATTTGCTGCCCCTCATATTGCCGAATACTGCGGCAAGCCTGTAATCCGCACCGGTTATGCGCCGCTTTTACCCAGCTCCAAAATATTTCCTGCAGTGTTCCCTATTGTAAACCCGCCATGGTTTTTGCGCCCGCGTATGATGTGGAATTTGCTTAACACGGGTTTAGATATGATGATGGTTAAACCTATCAACAAATTGCGCTTGCAATATGGCATGAAGCCTTTTAAAAGTCAGGGTGAATATGCGCCGGAACATTCAGATAATTTTTTGATGTACAGCACAGTCCTTGCCGAAGTCGATCCAAAATGGAAATACCGCTGGCATGCAAGAGGATATTGTTTTAACGACATATTGCCTTATGATACAAATGCTTTTGAAAGATTGCGGCAATTTGTCCAAAAAGATTCGCGCCCAACAGTATTTTTTAGTTTAGGAAGCTGCACTCACAAAAGCAGAGATAAAGTAGCTTTATGGATTTCTGATATTTGCGTAAAGCATAACTATAAATTGGTTGTGGGTGCAGGCTGGTTTAAAACAGGCTCACTGCTGCAGGAAACTGACAGCCTGTTTACTCTTGACACATACCTTCCGCATAAAATTGTGATGCCTTTGTTTGATGCGCTTGTCCACCATGGCGGGTCGGGAACTTCGCACAGCTCGGCGCGCAGCGGCAGACCGCAATTAATTTTGCCTATTCTTGTTGACCAATTTTATTTTGCAACACGCACTCAGAAATTAGGTGTAAACCCGGGATCGCCAAAACATATCGCAAAACTTACTGCCGGTTTTTTTGAAAAACAAATTACGGCAATGATAGAAAATCCTGTCTACAGAAAAAATGCAGAAGCCTTAGCAGAAAAAATTAACGCAGAAGAAGGCCTTGCAGGAATGTACAACTACATAGAAAGTGTAGCAGCCGACTACCAAAAACACGGCTATTCTTCCAACCTATAACCAAGCGGGGGCGCAATGCCCCCCCCCCCCTTTTTTGGTGTTAAGTTTTGCACTTAAATTGACGATACAGTACGACAATAGTATACTTAAAATTGTACTTAATATATTTACTGCATGATGAGGTATAGAGAATGAAGACTAATATTAAATTGAGCTGCGCATTGCGGTATATTGCCCTTGCTGCCGTGTCAATGTGTACGCTGCTAACCTGCCAAAATGAATTTGTTGGAAAAGTAAAGACAACGATGACCCCGCCGGAGGAGCCCAAACCGCAGCTTCCTAAAGTTATATGGGATACAAGCGAAATTTGGATAGGCCAGACAGGGCGCTACCCCAAAAAAATAAATGGCACAATAGTAAACACAGGATTAAAAGCATTTTTTGCCATTATGAATCCAGTGGTAGTGGCCAGTGATGCTGCGCAGGATAAGATAGAGACATCGCCTGAATGTTGGGAAACGATAATTGGCACGAGTACGACTAAACCGGGTGTAAAGTTAGGCGTAGCTACTTCTAAATCAAGTTCTGTAGTAATTGATCTTTCTGATGTTATAGCTAGCTTTGATACTGAGGGCAGCGCATCTGTAATTTTTTTGGCACCTGCTTTTACAGGAGCAGATGCGGCACAATTCCATGGTCTAGCAGGAACAATCAATGTATCATTTAGGTACGATGCAGATGTGGGAATGAGGTGGTTTGAAGAAAACTTGGCAGACAAAGAATTTGCGATTACTCCTGCGGTTGGCACTAGCGACACATTTGATAATGCAATTGGGACAATTGCTGCGTATATAGTAAGCGACCCTTGTTGGGCTAGTACAGCTAGCGGAGACGGTACAACCTTGGTAAATTACTTAGGCAGTGCGCCTAGCGCAGCAAATTTGGTTATATCAGGAATATCGGAAGCAGATTTTCCCAGTACGTCAGGTGCTCAAGTCTACTATATAACTGCAACTACACCGGAGCTTAGCGATTCTAGCATAGCAACGCTTACTTTCAAGATTAACATGGAATTAGGCGCACTAGGCCCTTAAAAAAGCAAAAGCCCTGTTCAAACAGGGCTTTTTTGTTAGCAGCCGCGTCCCCCAAGACGCTTTTCCTTTTTAGGATTCTTGTTTGGGTTTTTTAGCTTTTTCTTTTCTTTTTCTTCTTTTTGTTTTAGCTTTTTTAGCCTTTTCATTTCTTCATCTTTCATTTATTTTCCTCCGTTTTAACGTATTTAACGTATTGATATTATAGACATAACGCTGCGGAAAAAACAAGGGATGAACTTTTGTAAAAAAATCTAAACTTGTTCAACATTCTAGGTTTGCGACATTTTATTGCTTACATATTTTCTTGATTATATATTTTCATTGCTTCTTTACTTATTTCTTCAACTGTCATTCCAACACATAAATTATTTCTTCTCCATTCCGTATAATCAAATGGTTCCCTTAATAATACAGAAACAAATCTTTCTGCTTCTATATTTCCGAGTTGTTCAATTAATATTTTCATTCCGGTTTTCATTAATACAGTCTCAGTCAATTTCTCCCTCCTGACTATCCAAAAACTTTATAAACATCGGTGGATCAAATATTTTTATTCGAGCCGTAGGGTTTAATACCCCGCCGCTCTGCGGCGTAACAGAGGGTATTAAACCCGCAGTGCAATTCTCCGGGAGAACAAAAATACGCCGCCGCTCTGCGGCGGGGATTTTTATTTCATTAGTGTTATATCTTAATATACCATCATCAACTGTGATAAAATAATCAACATCGGCATTAATTGCACAGGATAAATGCAACGCATCTAATGGTTTTATTCTTTTATGTATTATTTCATTCGCTTTTACCAAAATATCGTGATTTTCAATAACGGAATATTTCGCATATTCAGAAAAATTAGATATGGATAATTTTTTATCTTCAAAAGGATTTATAAAATTTTCATAAAAACATACATAAGAATACACTAAATCTATTTTATTATCCCGTATTAAAGACTGTATATACAATTTTGCCTGAGTTTCAAGGGAAATCCTTAATTGAGACTGGTCATCAAATGGCCTATTATATGTACAATTATCCAAATATATTGTCTTATTTTCCATAATTTAGACCATTTCTCCCTTATTTTTGAGTATATTCTATTATTTATAATTTTTCAACAGTCTTTTTTTATATATTTTTACACAAAAATTCAGAAAAAATGGCACATAACGAGAACAGTAAACAATGCACCCCTGTGTGCGCAACTGTTTTTTTTTACGTTTGTATGTTACTGTAAAATTGTATGCCTGTAAAAAAATACCAAAAATTTAGGCGAATGTATATCATAGGGGCAGGGTTCGCGGGACGGACATTGGCCAACGAGATAAAGACTAAGTCGATATTCGGCAAGGTTGTTGCCTTTTTGGATGATCAACGCGATTTAATTGGACAGGATGTGGACGGCATTCCGGTTTTGGGACCTATCCGCAATGTCGCAAAACTCTTGCGCCGTAAAAGTGCCGACGAGGCTGTTATCGCTATGCCCGGTGCCTCCGGCGAGTATCTGAACGAACTTTATGGAATCCTCAATGCGGCGGGTTTTGAAAAAATCCGCATTTTGCCGGGCATTTCGCAGATTGTGGACGGCGAAGCGCACCTAATTCAGACCCGCTCGATAGATCCTCAAGATTTGCTGGAGCGCACCCCAGTTGCGATTAACCTAAAAGAAAGCCTTAACTACCTTCGGGGCAAGCGGGTTCTTGTTACAGGTGCGGGCGGTTCCATTGGCAGCGAGCTGTGCAGACAACTGTTATCCGGCGGTGTCGAGCGGCTTTATCTGTTTGGGCATGGTGAAAATTCGATATATCAGATTGATCATGAGCTAAAAATACTGCGGGATGAGGGTGTTGGCGAAAAAACTAGCCTTGTACCTGTCATTGGCGAGTTAAAAGATGCAAAATACATCGACTATATCACAAAAAGGCTCAAACTTGATGCAATTTTCCACACTGCAGCATATAAACATGTCCCGCTTATGGAAGAAAACCCGATTGCTGCCATCGAAAATAACTTTTTTGGCACTTTGAACTTGGTAGAAGCGGCAAAAAAACATAATGTTAAACGTTTTGTGCTTATAAGTACCGATAAAGCCGTCGATCCGGTATCGGTTTACGGTATTTCCAAGTTTTTATGCGAGCGGATTGTGTTAAAAAGATTTATGGTCGTCCGGTTCGGCAATGTACTTGGTTCGCGCGGCTCAATCGTGCCGCTATTCCAAAAACAGATTGAAAAGGGCGGTCCTATAACGATAACGCACCCTGATATGAAACGCTGGTTTATGACTATTCCTGAAGCCTGTTCTTTGGTGTTAAAGACTGGCGGTGTGGGCGAAAACGGTATGCTATACCTTTTAGATATGGGTAAGCCCGTCCGAATCCGCGATATGGCAGAGCAAATGATACGTTTTAACGGTTTTGAACCGAATATCGACATAAAAATTGATATTGTGGGCTTACGGCCTGGCGAAAAGTTGGATGAAAGTCTCTGGTCGGCACATGAAAAGCCTGTTGATACAGAATTTAGCCATATAAAACGTATAGAAAATGATAATTCACGGCAATTTTCATCATATAAGCAAATTGATATTGATGAAATTACAGAAAAATTACGTCCGGTTTGCTTTTTTGATGATAAAAATCCCGAATCCTACCGCAATTCTGCCGAGCTTCGTAAAATTTTACGGCACTACTTCCCTGATTTGCACGAAAGCGGACTGCCGAATGGATAATTTAATGAATAGACCCTTTGATGAGTCCAATATTCCTTATGCGCTTCCATTTATCGGCAAAGAAGAAGAAGATGCAGTTTTAAAGGTGCTGCGATCCGGCTGGATTACAACAGCACAGGAGGCGCTATCATTTGAAAAAGAGTTTATTGAATTTTTTGAAGCGCGGGGGGCTTCCCCTGCCTTGCATGCCCTTGCCGTAAATTCGTCAACATCCGGATTGCATTTGGCTTTGGAGGCTTGCGCCGTTACAAGCGGAGATGTGGTGATTGTTCCGGCGGATACTTTTGCAGCGACTGCTGAGGTGGCGCGGCACTTGGGGGCGGAGCTTGCATTTGTAGACTGTGCAGAGGGGGGCTTTAATTTGGATATTACCTCTTTGGAAAAAACGCTTTCGCGTCTGGCAGCGGGGAAGAGCGCCTACGAAAACGGCGGTCCTTCGGGAAAGCCGCGCGCGGTAGTGCCTGTTCATTTTGGCGGGCTGCCTTGTGATATGACAACTATTGTTGATATGTGTAAGCAAGTTGGCGCCGCCGTTGTTGAAGACAGTGCTCATGCATTTCCTGCGCAAACTACAGACTCTCTGCTTGCAGGAACAATTGGTGATGTAGGCGTGTTTTCGTTTTATGCAACAAAAACGATCACTACAGGGGAAGGCGGCATGGTCGTTTGCAGCGATCCTGATTTGGCAAAACGGATTTCTATAATGCGTCTGCACGGAATAGATAGGCCTATTTGGAACCGTTACAGCGCACAGGCTTTGCAAGCAGAATCAGATGTCCCGCCATGGTATTACCAAATTACAGAAGCCGGTTACAAGTACAATTTGTGTGATATTTTGGCTGCTATAGGGCGTGTGCAATTGCGCCGTGCAGATTTTTTATTTAATGAACGAAAAAAAATTGCAGCGCGCTACGATGCTGCATTTGATGATTGCGAAAAATTTATTTTGCCGCCTACAAGTATAGGCGATGCACGTCATTTATATCCGCTGCGTATTTCGCATAACTGTAAAGTCAATCGAAATAAACTAATCAGTGATTTAAAAGATCGAAGCATAGGCTGTTCTGTACACTTTATACCTTTGCACATTATGCCTTATTATAAAAATAGATATGATTTAAAAAGTGATGATTTTCCGCATGCGATGGCGAACTTTGAAAGTGAACTATCGCTGCCGCTGTGGCCAGGTATGACAGACCGGCAAATTGAAAGGGTGATCACCGCAGTGCTTGAGCTTGCAAATTAAAATTACAAATAGATATAGATAAGGATAAGGATCAAACGTGTTTGTTAATGATATTTTTATTGATAATATGTATTACGGATTTATTATCCGTTCCGGCGTAGCAAAGGGCAAACTAGTTGCTATTGATTGTCCGAATCTTCCTTCGCGTTACAGTATTTTTAAAAGTTGCGATATAACCGGTGTTAATGCACTTGCAGGCAGCAGTTTTCCTGTTCTTGCCTCTGATAGTGTCGAATACATAGGACAGCCGCTTGCCGTATTAGCAGGTCCGGATTATTCTGTTTTAGAGGAGCTTGCCTGTAAGTGTAAAATTATTATAGAAGAAGAAACTCCAATCTTTGATGTTGAATCACCTAATGCAGAAATATTTGCAGAAAAAATTTTGCAGTTTGATTCCGGTTCTGCAAAAAATCATGTAAAGAAAAATGAAAAAGAGATGTCTGATTCTGTGGAACAAAAAGAGGCAGAGGTTCAGCATACTGATTTTGAAGGTAAGCCTGCAGATGTTGACGGCATGATAATTATTGATAGGGGCAGCTATACAACAAGTGTACAAGAACACTGGACAAGTGAACCGGCGGGCGCTCTTGTTTGCTACAACGAAGAAGACGGCGGCATTACCGTACATACATCAACACAGTGGGTAGAACATGTTAGTAAAAGTTGTGCCGAATTTTTGGGGATAGAACACAGTTTAGTAAAAGTGGAAGAGGCAGATTTAGGAATTACATTGGACGGTAAAATTTGGTACCCATCTTTAATAAGCGCTATTGCAGCCTTGTGCGCTTACAAAACAAAAAAAAATATAAAACTTATGTGCAGCCGCGAAGATGATTTTTTTTATTCTCCAAAACGTGTGCAAGTAAAAATAAATTATCATACTATAGTCAGCATAGAAGAATATATTTCGCAAACTTCCATAAAAGTATTTGCGGATTTAGGGGCTGCTGATTTTTTTGCACAAGAAATATTGGAAGAGATATGCGATGCCGTAATGGGTGATTTAAAATTCGGCAACATAACAATTGAAGCATTCGCTGTTAAAACAAATCTGCCCCCCTGCGGCGCATTCGCCGGTTTTGCCGCTTCGCAGGGCAGACTTGCATTGGAACGCCACCTTTGCGTTATATCGGATTTTTTTAAAGAAAACGGTTTTGATTTTAGAAAAAAATTTTTTCAAAATAAAAAACGGCGGGCAATGTCTTTAGAAACGCTGGCAGGAGAGTTAGATGTAATCAATGCTCTGTTTGACAGCATAACAAAAAAGTGCGACTATAAACGCAAGTGGGCAGCTTACGAAATGCTGCGGCATATAGAAAAAGAAAATGACGAAAAAATAAATCCAATGCGCGGAATAGGGATGTCTTTTTGCCGTCTTAATAAATTAAAAACATTTTCTTTTGATGTCACACAAAATCCGGTATTGCCGGTATTGACCGAAAAATGCGGCGGCACAAATTCTGTCAACAACATTCCATGTGCAGCATGCATTGTTGAAATAGAAATTGATTCTACTGATTACGAGCCTGTAATAACAGGTGTTTGGTTCGAGATATTCAGCGAAAAGACCGAAGACAAAAAACAAGCAGAATATAAAATACTACGATCTTTAACACCGGCATTAGGCTGGGCAGCCGGTGAAGGTTTAAAGTATGTAGACGGAAAAATTGATTGCGGTTTGTGTACTGCAAATCATATTCAATGTGTGCAGGATATACAAAATATGAACATCAGTTTTTATGAACAAGATAATAATGGCAATGGGACTGAAAGTAAAAATCAATTGTATAATTACGAAGAGCTGCCGTTTAGTTTGTTTACACCGGCGTTTATTCAAGCTGTAAGTCAGGCTGTAAATTTTCATTTTACAAAAAATCCTGTTTCGTCTTATGATATTTGGCAGATTTTAAACAAACAGCATGAAAGCGGCGAAGAAAAAACAATTGCAGGTAAGGAAAAATAATGACAATCGAATTTACATTAAACGGCAAAGCAGTAAAAATAAAAACAGAAGCAGAAAGACGGCTGATTGATATTCTGCGCAAAGATTTTCGTCTAACAGGCGCTAAGTGCGGTTGCTTGGGCGGAAAGTGCGGAGCTTGCACGATAATATTTAATGGGCTTGCTGTTCCTAGCTGCCTTGTTCCGGCATTTAGAGTGCGCGGATCACAAGTTATTACAATAGAGGGTTTTGCTCTAACAGATGCTTACGCCGACATTGTGCAGGGGTTTAAAGAGGCCTCTGTAGAAAATTGCGGATTTTGCGATTCAGAAAAAATATTAACTGCAGAAATAGTTTTATCAGAAAGTGTTAATCCCGCACGCAGCGAAATAGTGAATGCGTTTAAAGATATGCGCTGCCGCTGTACAGTTTTAGAATATTTAATAGAAGGTGTACAGGCCGCCGCTAGAATTAGAACTGCGCGCTTAAATAATGCAGAAATATAGCACATAAATATATCACATAAATATAATTGAGGTTAAAAAATGTCGGAATATAATCAAGTATTTTACCCGGAGTCTTTGCAGGATATGTATAGTATTTGGAACCGCTATCCTTTATGCACTATATTTTCAGGCGGTGCATCTTTATTGCAAACACAACGCACTATAAAATTCAAAATGCCTGAGGCAATATTGTCGTTGGATAATATTGACGAGCTGCATAATATTGACAGGCGCGAAAGGTATATAGATATTGGATCGCAGGTTACACTTAACAGGATATTAAAATTAGGAAAAATAATTCCTGACTTTTTAAAAGATACAATTCAATATGCGGCAACATCAAAAATCCGGAATTTAATTAGTTTAGGCAGCGCGATTTGTCAAAGAACTGACGCTATTACTATTTCCGCTGCAATGGCTGCGTTAAATGCACGTTACGAATTGCGCACCGCTAACCAGTCCCGCTGGCTTACTGCATTGACATTTGCAAAATCCGGTAAAGATACCGTTTTTGAAAAACAAGAATTGCTCTACCGCATAAGAATTCCGTTACAGCAGTGGAATTATTCGCTTTGCCGTGCGTTAAAAGCTCCTGCCGGCACCTCTGATCCAAGAACGGAAAGCGGCTTTGCCATATTTTTAGCGTCTATGGAAAAAGATATTATTTCATCTGTATGCATAGTTCTTGCAAGTAGTAAAATTATTATAGACAAAAACATAGAATCAAAACTGGTGGGGAAAAAATTGCCGCTTGATATAAGAGAAGCCGATTCATTCGTGCAAGTCTGGAAAAATTATTTGGACACTTTTGAAGAAAGCTCTGCATTCCTTCGCAGCCGCTTTTTGAATTTTATAGAATCTGCAATTATGCACTTTGTAGATTAAAAAAGTACTAAAGTTTTAAAGTTTTAGTTGACTGTTTTAGCAAATATCAGTATATTCGATGTATGAGTATTTTTTACACAAACGCAGGACGTATTTTTGGCATAGTGCTTGTTTCCCTCTTGCTGCTTACAAGCTGCGGGGAAGCCAAACCCGACATAGGCGCATGGATTGATGAGCAGCTTGCAAAAGCCCGGGAAGCAAATGAAAAAGCGAATGAGGAAGCGGGTGATGATGGCGAACCTTCCGGCGAACCTTTCAGCGGCAGCCAAGTAGAAATTTTGAGCACAGATATAGTTGCTGCCGAACTAATAACCATAACCGTAACAGGAAATTATTATTATGTTGAATTTACCCGTGCAGACGGAAGCCCATGCACCGACAGCCGCATGGACAAAACTAATGTCCCAATAGGCTGTAAAACAATACTTGACGGTATTTCCGGTAACATTGCAGTTGCTATTGTTGGTGACAGCGGGAACAGCACAACTCCGTTTAAATTACATTTAAAAGATGTTAATTTAGCCGTAAACCGCGTTGTATCAGGGGAGCCTTTACCTGCAATAAGACTAAAAGGAAAATCAGGTATATACCCGAATGTCGAACTTATTATAGAAGGGACAAACAACGAAGTAGTGTCAAACGGAGTATCAACTGACACTTACAGAACTCATGCAGGAATCTTTGTGCCTAAGGGCAGCAAAATAAATATTCACGGTATAGATGGGAATGTTAGTGCTAATAAACTTACAGCAAGAGGAAATGGTTCCGCATCCTATGCTAACGGTGCAGGAATAGGCGGTTGCTGGGATCCCATAGAGGAAACTGCAATGGCAGGAAGCATAACCATAGGAAGCGGTGTAACGGTAGAAGCACACGGCGGAAGCGGTGCTGCCGGTATAGGCGGAGGATACAGCTATGATAGCGGCAGTGAAAAAATCAAAATAGAAGGTAATGCCGTAGTCTATGCCTATGGAATTGGGTGTGATCCCGGTATTAAGGGTGGTCCCGGTATTGGAATAGGCTCAAATGCTGATAACCCGTCCCATACTACAGTCATTGAAATAGCAGGCGAAGCTAATGTTTATGCGTCAAGCAGTTATGCATCTTACGAGGGAGGAGCGGGCATTGGTGTTGGAGCGGGCGTATATAGCTCACAATTAAATGCAGAAATAAAGATTGGCGGCAATGCCCATGTATTTGCGCGGGGCGGTTCTCAAGCTGCAGGAATAGGAACAGGATATACATCGGATTACCACACTATACGGAATTTAACATTAACTATAGGCAACGGCTCTGATAACCCCGTTGTTGCGGCAATATCGGTCCCCGGCTATCTTAGCTACCCTATCGCAATAGGTTACGCTGGTGCTATTGCTTATCTTACCGAACAGAACGATATAAACATTACGATAAATTCAGGATTTGTTATTGCAAAATCTGATGGTTCCACCCAAGTTATAGGATCGAACTCCACAAGAACAAGCCCCAGATTAAACGTAACAACAAAAATCACCGGAGGCTCAGTTTGGCTAGATAATTTCAATCCTGATTGTATGTATCCGCCGGCTATAAATGCTGCCGGTACTCTTGTTTATCCGCTATATCTGCTTAACTATTATAGCGGCACGGATTTTTGGCATGGATCTACTGCAAAAACAATAACTATTGCTGACACTCCAAATTATTCTGCTAAAACAGCAAATTTAAATGTAGGGGCATTTATCGATTCAGTGAATACATTATTTGGTGACCGTACTCTCCCCAGCGCAATGGATCCAGCCGCAGTTTTGTGGGTGCCTGCTAAGTCTTATGTCAGTAATATCAGCATAGAAGGAATCGCAGGTGCCAAGTCTGTAGATGTTGTTGGCTCAATTCATAACTCATATGAAGCTTATTCTGGCATTAGTAACGTAATAGAACCATAGCAAAATGGATATATTATTTAAGTATGGCATATAAAAATAACAACAAAAGAAAGCAACAAAATATTCCTATGGGCATGATGTTTTGGGTAGTGTTTTTTGTTGTAGTTGCGGCATTGTTTGCTATCAATTTACCTAAGATAAAAAAAACGCTTGACGCTACACATTTTGCAGATCATATATTAAACCGTGATACTGAAAGTGTAGAAAATCCAGATGACATGCCGTTGCCGGATATAACTTTTGAAGTGCCGCATGGCACAGGTAACGAAGGCGGTACAGTAAGTGTAGGCACATTGCAAGACGACGGTTCGCAAGTGCCTGCCGATCAAAATGATCTGCAAACAGAGGAATCAAGTGCAGGTCAAGTAAAACCTGCCAGTACGGTTGTTGCGTCCCCTCCTTCAAAACCGCAAGCGGAACGGGAACGTACCGTCTATTTGGTAAAAGTTGACGGTACCGGAATGGTATTTACAACGCCTGTACAGCGCCGGCTACCGGCTTCAGATTCACCTATGATCGATGTGTTAAATGTGCTTATACAGGGGGCGCAAGCCGGTGAACAAAAACAAGGTTTAACTTCTTTAATTCCTGCAGGAACTAAAATTTTAAATGCCCGTGTAAACGGTTCTACGGCGACAATTAATTTTAGCGAAAGTTTTATGTTTAACAATTATGGTGCAGAAGGTTACATTGCACAGCTTAGGCAGATTGTGTGGACTGCTACAGAGTTCCCGAATGTTGACGAAGTACAAATTCTTATCGAAGGTCAAAAAGTAGATTATCTTGGTGAAAGCATCAACATAGGCAGACCGATAAGCCGAAACTCACTTTAAAGGATACGGCATGAAAAAAATAATTATGACAACACCGCTTGTAGAAATTGACGGCGACGAAATGTCACGCATACTTTGGTCACTTGTAAAAGAAAAATTAATTTTACCGTTTGTAGATCTAAAAACAGAATACTACGATCTTGGTTTATACAGCCGCGAGGTAAGCAAAGATGCTGTAACAAGTGATGCCGCGTATGCAATATTAAAATACGGCGTTGGTGTAAAATGTGCAACGATTACTGCAAATGCTTTCCGCAAAAAAGAATACAATTTAAAAGAATTATACCCAAGCCCCAATGCAACATTACGTGCTATCATAGACGGAACAGTTTTTAGAAAACCGATTGTTGTTTCGTGCATAAAGCCTACGGTTTCTACTTGGAAAAAGCCTATTGTTATAGGCCGTCATGCCTATGGCGATGTTTACAAAAATGCGGAAATGGAAATTGAAGGTCCCGGCAAAGTAGAGATGATTTTTACAAACGAACATGGCAGCGTTAGACGTATTTTGCTTGCCGATATGAAAGGACCGGGAGTTGTGCAAGGTATGTATAACTATAATGATTCGATCCGCAGTTTTGCACGATCATGTTTTTGTTATGCGCTAAATGAAAATATCGATGTGATGTTTTCTGCAAAAGATACAATTTCGCAGATATATGATGAACGTTTTAAAACAATTTTTAACGAAGTTTACGAAAAAGAATTTAAAGAAAAATGTAATGCGGCAGGAATAAAATATTTATACACATTGATAGACGATGCTGTAGCACGCGTTGTTAAAAGTGAAGGCGGATTTTTGTGGGCATGCAAAAATTATGATGGTGATGTACAAAGTGATATGCTTGCAAGTGCGTCCGGCAGTTTAGCAATGATGACAAGTGTACTAGTTTCGCCTAACGGGGTTTTTGAATACGAGGCTGCACACGGCACAGTGCAGCAACACTACTACCGTTATAAAAACGGCGAAAAAACATCAACAAATCCTGTTGCTATTATTTTTGCATGGACAGGTGCTTTAGCAAAACGCGGCGTTTTAGACAGCTTGCCGGAACTTTGTAAGTTTGCATCTAATTTAGAAGCTGTTACCCTTAACACAATAGAGTCCGGCAAGATGACTGCCGACCTTGCAAAGCTGGCTAATCTGCCTGTAAAAACCGATCTTGACAGCTGGCAATTTGTTGATGAAATTGCAGCAGGTGTCAAGTTGTAGATTTTCGATCTTCTAATGCATGAATATGCTTAGTATTAATAACATTATAAAGCCGACTGCCCAAGCTATGGTTGTGGTGAATGACCATACGCGTATTTGTTCTTTTGTATCCGTTATGCCCATCAATCTGGTTGTTACCCAGAAAAAACTGTCGTTGAAGTACGAAAAGAATAACGAGCCTACGCATGCTGCAAATGCACCTAAGATTGGGTTGCCGCCTGCTGCAATTACGATAGGCGCGCAGATGCTTGCAGATGTGATCATTGCCACTGTCCCTGAACCTTGTGCAAAGCGTATTAGTGTAGCAATTACGAAAGGCAGTATGAATATGGGCAACGCAGTTTGTGATATGCTCTCTGCGATAAAGTTGCCTATGCCTGATGTCTGCAATACTCTTCCAAGTGCGCCGCCGCCGCCTGTTACGAACACTATGATACCGGCGGTTTTAATGCCGTCTTCCATTTTGCTCAATAACTCTTTGCGCGGTGTTTTGCGCCCAAGTGTGTAGATTGCAAGTACCAAACCTATGCCTACTGCAACTACCGGCAACCCTAAAAACATAATTGTTTTGTAAAGCCACAAGAGGCTGTCGCCTTCCACCGGCTTCCATGCAGCTTTTGAAATTGTGTTCAAAAGAATTAAGATAATCGGAATTAGGATAGGCAGGAACGATACAACTACGTTAGGAAGCCCCTTTGCGCTCATGCTTGTAATAGCCGAATAATCAGGCTTTTGGTATGGAGGGCGTGTAAAGTTGTCTAAATCGCTATCTGCCGCCGGAATCTGATAGATCTTAGTTCCCAGCCATTTTGCATATAGTGTTGTAGCTATTGCCATTGGGATTGCAATAATAATACCTACTAGGATGAATTTTCCTAAGTCAACACCGAATAGTCCTGCAACACCTAGCGGACCGGGTGTAGGCGGAACAAGCGAGTGGGTAATTACCAAGCCGCCTGCAAGCGCTATACCAAGTGATACAATCGACTTTTTTGTCTGCCGCGAGAGCGCTTTTGCAATAGGTGAAAGAATTACAAAACCTGAATCGCAGAATATTGGTATAGAAACCAAAAATCCTGTTATACCCAGTGCAAATTCTTCGCGTCCCTTGCCGAAAAGTTTGATAAACGTCTGCGCCATCCTTGTTGCCGCACCGGAAAGCTGGAAAATCTCGCCCATCATTACGCCAAAGCCTATGATAATGCCGATTCCTCCAAGCGTTCCGCCAAAACCTGCGGAAATTGCATCCATAATCTTTACCGGATCAAGCCCCGCAATTAATCCAATCGCTATAGCACCTGTGATCAACGCCAAAAACGCATGAATTTTTGTTCTTAGAATCAAAAAAATCAAAAACGCCAAGCCGATGATAAGTGCCAAGACCAATTGTGTACCGTTTGATACATCCATAATAAACCTCCAGAAATAATTAGTACTAGGTGCAACGCACCTATTTTGCTCTATTTTGAAAAACTTGGCGCATATTTTGCCGCCAAGATTATAGCTTCGATCATACTGACTGCACTTACGATATTTTTACCGGCAATGTCAAATGCCGTGCCGTGGTCTACCGATGTCCGCAGGATCGGCATACCGCCTGTAATAGAAATTGTCCGCTCAAAATCCAGCGTTTTCGTTGCGATGTGTCCCTGATCGTGGTATAGCGAAAGCACACTGTTATAGCGCCCGATCAATGCCTGGTGAAACACAGAGTCCGCACCTATGGGACCTGCTACATTAAAGCCCTCTTTTTGCAACGCCTCCACAGCGGGGAAGACCTCTTTTACTTCTTCATCACCAAAAAGTCCATGCTCGCCTGAATGTGGATTTAGACCGGCAATTGCCATTGTCCCATCTGTTATACCCAGCTTTTTTAGAACAGCGGTACAACGGTGAACATAATCTATTATGCGTTCTTTTGTTACCATATCGCAGGCTTTGCGCAAAGATACATGCCGCGAAAGAAAAAACACCCGCAATCCCCTTGTTTCAAAGAGAGTTAGCGGGTCATCGGTATTTGTAAGCTTTGCAAAAATTTCGGTGTGTCCTATAAAGTTTACTCCGCCTGCTTTTAGTGATTCCTTGTTTATTGGTGTTGTAGCAACGGCATCTGCTTTATGAGCCATTGTAAGCGCAATGCTTTTTTCGATATATTCGTAGGCAGCCTTGCCGCACATTCCGTCAACTGAACCCCGCCTGAATTTTGCCATGTCGATATTGTCAATATTGATTAAATTGAGGGCGGCGGCATTGTAATCGCCCTGCGCCGGATCTGTAATTTCTTTTACTTTTAGAGGCACACCCGTAATCTTGATAGCATCCTCTACAATTTTTTTACTTCCTACGGCAACGCAATTTGCCGCACTCTGCACTGAGGCATCCGCAAATGCCTTAACTAAAATTTCCGGACCCACTCCCGCCGGATCGCCAATAGGCGCTGCAATTATTGGTTTCATTTTATCCTCCTGTAATTTTTTCACGCAAATATCTTATACAGCGGACTATTGCATCGGTATCCCCTACCATTCCGCCTTTTGTGATTATTTTTAATCCTGCTCCCGCACCGCCTGACAGTTCTCCGTAAGATGCGAGCGGCAAAACCTCATCTAGCAGTTGTAAACCGGCATTCTTCATGCGTCTGCATACAGCTACGGTTATATCTCCGCCGCAGGTGTAAAGCCCCTTAAAGCCCTTATCCGAAAGCACTACATTGCTTGTAATTTCTGCAATTGAATCGTTTATGATGTTGGAAAGATCTTCTACGCTGCAGTTGTGCTTTTTTGCATAGGGCTCGAATGGCACACGCCGCCCGCTTTGGATTCCAATTCCTACTATGCTGCAAACCTCATAATATTCACATTTTGATAGGATTTCCTCCGTTACGCGCAGAATTTCTTTTTTGCGGCATTCGGGGCTTTCTAAAAGCTCTGCCGTTTCTATGTACACATTCAGGACTTCAGAACCAAAAGAGCTTAAAAAGAATTCAACCTGACGCTGAGCGACTGCGTTTACACTGCCTACGGCAGAAAATATTTTTCCGCGCGCCGCATCTCTTGCTTTTCCAACATCCGGGAGCAGCTTGCGTGAAACGGCAGCGGTAAAAGGTCCCGGATCAACTGCAACAAATGGGACACCGCTTAGAACAACGGCATCGGCAATCATCTCAATATCTTCTTCGCTTACCGCATCAAAAATGATGTTTCGTACACCGTGTGCGGCATGAGCTTTTATTTTTGCGGCAACAAATTCTACGCCTTGCATAAGGTCGGTCATCAAAATTGATTCCGTAGGATATTTTGACTGCCTATTATAAAGCTCGCAGCAACGCGGGGTGTTTACCGGTGTTTTTGGGTCGGCAGCAGCCTCAGTCCTGTGCAGCGGGATGCCTTGTACAAGCAAGTAGCCGCCAATATTTACCCGTCCGGACGAAGGAAAACACGGAACAACGCATGCTACACGCCCTCCGCCAAGAGCATCCTGCAAACCCATAGTTTCTTGCCCTAAATTACCGCGCAGTGTGGTATCAATACGTTTTGAATAAACACGGATAAAATCAGTCTTTAAAAGGACGGCGGCATCAAAAACACGCCTGTAAGCCTCGCCTGCAGGTAACCCGCGGCTATCAGTAGGATAAACGATGCTGTCAAATTCAGAAAGAGATGCTAAATCAAGATTCTTATCGTTCGTTATGGTAAATGTCTTGTAACCTGATTTAGTCATCAAAACTCCGGTTGCATTCGCGCCGGTAAGATCATCTGCAATAATTAAACTGGAAACCATATTTTTTCCGAAGTTTTGACCCTGATATTTTTAAACACTCTATTCACCTCATACAGTCTGAATCTGTGCCTGTCACACCTTAACGATAATATATGTATCGTGGAAAGTCAATGAAAAAGAGATGATGAATTTTCACGTCAGGTGATAAAGAATTTTAACACAGAGTTCACAGAGGAACACAGAGGAGAAGACAAGAGGGAAAGAAAAGTTCATCAAATCTTCCTTCTCTGTGTACCTCCTTTTACTCTGTGTTAAATTTGCCATTGTTTTTTGTTGCAATGCTTTTTATGCAAAAGCGAGGAGGATTTTGAGATGTTAACAAAAGAATATCCGCAGATAGGAAAGATAGGGGGTAAAGGTTAGGCGTTTAAGTTTGAGGCAAAAGTTACGGTTTATTGCCCTATCCCGCCAAATGCTGCGCATGGACATAGCCGACATGAAAGACACCGCCCTAGCCGAAGGCAGAGCGGAAGGCAGGGCAGAAGGTCTTGCAGAGGGTGAAGCCAGAGCTAAAGCAGAAGCTGACAAAATTATCAAGGCGAAGGATGAGGCATTGTCGGAGCAAGCTGCCGAAATTGCACAGTTAAAGGCACGGTTGGCTAAGTATAAATAAAACACCTCGCCGCAGCGGGGTGTTTATTCTAATTTAAAAGATCAGCTCTTCTCTTATTTTTCGTACCACAACTGGGGCAGCATAGTACCATCTGTAGTGCCATCTTTCCAGTAAGTATTGGCAGCTGTGCCGTCTCCTTCGCCCCATGCTGCCACGCTTGTGTCCGGTGTAGGGAATTCGACAAAACTGGGAATGTCGCCAGAACCATAAGTTCTTCCGAACTTAGCACTGCCTTTTTTCCAGTAACAGGCGCTTAGGGTAGAAGGACCCCAATAAACCAAGCTGTATGTCC
>BTID01000140.1:0-1522 GCA_036245275.1 Termitinemataceae bacterium | reverse complement strand
TTGCAAATTGTTTTCGGTAAATTAGACCCAAAAGCTGAATTACAACTAAAGGTGTCATTGCAACCATAGCGACAATACCAAAAGCATCTTCTATGTGTCCGGCAGTTGCGCATGCACCGATAGCAAACGGTAACAAAAATGTACTTGTCATGGGACCGGAACATACACCGCCGGCATCAAATGCTATACCTGTAAAAAGCGGCGGAACAACAAATGTAAGTATAAGGGCAAACAGATAACCGGGAATAAGTATATACAAAATGCTGATATTAAAAAGTATGCGCATCATCGCTA
Source organism: Termitinemataceae bacterium (assembly GCA_036245275.1). GTDB lineage: Bacteria > Spirochaetota > Spirochaetia > Treponematales > Breznakiellaceae > BTID01. Next base: position 1,228 of record BTID01000140.1, on the reverse strand, counting down.
TGCCAAGGGCTACTGACATACCTATAGCCAAACCTCTAAACATAACTTTTTGGGTAATGGCACCCTGCGATACGTCTTCTACCTGCTTGTTCAAAACGTGTACCGCAGGTTCGGCAGATACAATAAAATAACCTATAACCATAGCCAGCGGTATTAAAAGCCATTTGGATTCAAAAGGCAGCCATGCAATAACCGGCGATGCACCAAGTTCACTGCCAAAAAGGCTTCCTACAGGAATAAAACCAACATCAACACCGGTAAGAAATAAAACAAGTCCTATAAACGTATAGACAAAGCCGACAAGTATTTTTGCAAGCTGATGCCTTTGAAAGCGCCGCGTAATCAATTGGAATATAAAAAAGAATACAAGGATTGAACCAAGTGCCTGCCCTACATTTTTTATTGTTGAAGGGAATTCTTCGACGAACGCATCAATTACATCACGATCTGTATAAGTCGCAATTGCGGCGATCTTTTCTTCCTCCAAACTGTTAGGCGGAACTTCAGTAATGTTTAATAATACGCCTAGTATCATAACTGACAGAATAGGACCTATGCTGCACAAAGCAACAAAACCAAAGCTGTCGCTTTTGGCACTTTTATCACCGCTAAGGGATGCAAAACCAACGCACATAGCAAGCATAAATGGAACTGTAATCGGACCTGTCGTTACTCCGCCTGAATCAAATGAAACGGGAACAAATGCCGAATTCCCGTTAGCCGTCATATATAAACCAAGAGCAAATGTTAGACCGTAGAAAAAAAGTAACAGAAAGCGCAACGGCACTTCAACTACGATACGCAATATTGCAATCGCCAAAAACACGCCTACACCCAGTCCTACAGTTACGATCAGTATCCAAATATTTATAGATTTTGCAAGCTGCTGTGCCAGCACCATAAGATCAGGTTCTGCAATAGTTATAATAACGCCCATTAAAAAGCCGATAACAATCGCTAAAAGCAAACTCTTACCTTTAGTAAGCTGTGCTCCTATGCCCTCGCCCATAGGCATCATTGCCATATCTGCACCAAGCGTAAAAAAGCCCATGCCTACAACCAGCAAGGCAGCGCCGACTATAAACATCACAATAATTCCCGCAGACATAGGCACAAAAATAATACTTGCAATAAGGACTATTGCCGTTACGGGGAGTACTGACGAGAATGCTTCGCTAATCTTTTCGTTTAAAATTTTGTTCACTCGTTCTCCTTACAATATGCTATA
>BTID01000139.1:0-1572 GCA_036245275.1 Termitinemataceae bacterium | reverse complement strand
TTTTTCCATTGTTTCATCGTCAATAGTACTGCTTGCCGTACTGCTTAGAACTTCAGGAATTGTGTTAAGAGAATTAAGCGGATTGGGATCGCGATACGTTGAAAACGAGAAAAAATTTTCGCTGGGGGTAACATGAGCATTGGCACCGTAAGCACCGCCTTTCATGCGAATGTTTGTCCACAAAGGGCCTGTTGATAAATAATGACATAACACAATTTCTGCAGCAGACAGTTTTGTTCCATAGGGAGCGGAATGTAATGTCATAGCGGCAAAACCAACTTGCATCGAAGCTGATGCAAAAAGCTCGGTATTTTTTTCGCAAGATGGAAGCCGTGGAATTAATATTGAACACATTCGCGGCTTTGGCGGACCAAAATCACCAAAATATTTTTGCAAAAGTGTTATAGTTTCTTTTTTATCACGGAATTCTTGGGTGATATTTATCATCATGCCCGATCCTATGATGGTGTCTCGAATGGCAGCAAGACGCTTAATGATTGCATTAGTATCCATTTCGATAACATGATGCAAAAATTCAATCTGACTTAAACCATTCCATAATTCACTCAACGCGCCTACATCAGAGCGGCGGCTGTTTGATCGCAGCATTGCATACATATTGCCGGAAGGTGCTATACTTGCATCGGCGTCGTTTTTCATTTCCACAACTAAATCGCGGATACGTTTTGCATCGTTAAAATCTGCTTCGCGTATGATACGTTTTGCAAGGGCAAGCGAAGGTTCTAATTTTTCATCAAGTGCTTTTAGTTTAAAAAATATCCAACTGCGTCCTGCAATATCAAGATGACTATTTGTCATTCCACCCGAATCGCGGTCTACTGGAATGGTACCGGTGTGTAAACGTGTCCAAAAATCGCCCATGGTACGGGCGACTAAGCTTGAAACTTCGCCCCAATCCATACCGGGAACACCTAAACCGTTTATGCAGTTGGTAAATAACGGCAGCCATTCATAATCGCAGGCAGGTAACAAGTCAACCGGAAATGCAAGATCGCAATAGGTAATACCATTGGTAAAAAGATTATGCGACAGAATGGGAAGACCGCAAACATCATTTAACACACGCGGAATTTTTTCTATCGTACATAAAAGACTGCTCCGCGTAAGATGCGGTATTGTTTTTAATGCTTCAGGAGAATCTTCTGTATTTTGTTTTTTTGCAAGCTCGTTATTTTTTTCGATAAGTGCTTGTTTTTCTTCTTTTGAAAGTGATTTTTCAAAAAATTTTAATCTTTTTTGTAATGCAGCTTCTTTCTTTTTTAGAAAATCTTTTTCCGGTGTAATAACAACAAGGGCACGATGTTTATTGTTAAGTAATCGCTGTTTAATAAAATTTTCAAAATAGAATTCATCTCCGGCGGCATCATTTTTTAGTTTTTCAAAAGAAGAATTAAAAAGCAAAGTATCCCATGGCATATTTCCATGTATCCATCCCCGTAGCGACCTTCGCAGCCAAATGAGCGACCACGGCCCGTGAGCCCGTTTTATTTCACGGTTAGAAAATTCAAGTCCAAGCATAGCCGCCTCAATTTCCTGTTTGGGGATACCATT
>BTID01000138.1:0-1588 GCA_036245275.1 Termitinemataceae bacterium | reverse complement strand
AGAAATTGAAAAACTGCTTCCCCACCGCAGTCCTTTTTTATTCGTAGATAAAATTACGGAGTTTGACGAAAAAAAAATTACAGCCGTGCATACATTTACGGAAAACGAATTTTTTTTTAAAGGACACTTTCCCGAATATCCTGTGGTGCCGGGAGTTATTCTTGTCGAAACAATGGCGCAGGCTGGAGGCGCCGGTTTGCGTAAACTGGGCATACTTGGGGATGGCAGCCTGTTTTTTTTGGCAACGGTAGACAAGGTAAAGTTCCGCCGTCAAGTGTGCCCCGGCGAGCTTGCCCGAATGGAAATTGACAATCTGCGCGTCTCTCCAAAAATGATAAAGCAAGCCGGTAAAATTTTTATTGGCAGCGAGCTGGCTGCCGAAGCCGAATGGATGTGCCTAGTAGGCAGTGCGTAAACGGTTATATAAATCAACAACAGTGTGCTAAAATATTTTGATGAAAACAAAATCTATCCGTAGACTTTTAATAGCAAACCGCGGCGAAATAGCAGTTAGAATAATTAGAACTTGCCGTGAGATGGGCATAGAAACAGTTGCCGTTTATTCAGAGGCTGATAAAGATAATTTGCATGTGCGCCTTGCCGATAGCAGCGTCTGTATAGGACCTGCACCTTCTGCAAAAAGTTATTTGGTAAGCGAAAATCTTATTACGGCGGCCTTGCACACAAACTGCGATGCCTTGCACCCTGGTGTGGGCTTCCTTTCCGAGAATGCAGCATTTGCACGATCTGTAGAAAAAGCCGGAATTATTTTTATTGGACCGGAACCTAAAACAATAGAATTGTTAGGCGATAAAGTTAAGGCGCGCGAAACTGCCGCACGGTTCGGCTTGCCTGTAACGCCTGGCACAAAAGATGCAGTTACAGATGTGGATGCCGCAAAAAAAGCAGCAGCAGAAATCGGCTTGCCTGTTATTATAAAGGCAGCAGCAGGCGGCGGCGGAAAAGGCATGCGAATCGTCCGCGAAATTGGCGAACTGGAAGAAAACTTTAAACTGTGCGTGCGCGAGGCAGAGGCAAACTTTGCAGACGGACGTGTCTTTATTGAGCGCTTTATAGAACATCCGCGCCATGTAGAATTACAAATTATAGCATGCACAAATGGTAATGTTGCAATTTTGGGTGAGCGTGATTGTTCCGTTCAAAAAAATCATCAAAAATTAATTGAAGAAAGTCCTTCCGTTGCGGTAAGTGATGCTATGCGCAAGAAGATGGCAGACGGTGCTTCTGCAATGTTCAGCAACTTAAAATATTCCGGTGCCGGAACAATAGAATTTCTTGTAGAAAAAAAAGAATTTTATTTTATGGAAGTAAATGCCCGCGTTCAAGTTGAACATCCTGTTAGCGAATTTGTTACAGGCTGTGATATTATACGTATGCAGATTCTTGCCTGTACAGAAGGCAAAATGGAATTAAAAAACGGCAACGCGCCTGTAACTGGTTGTGCAATTGAATGCCGCATTAACGCACTCTCTCCGGGTGCGGTAACAAGGCTTGAAGTACCTGGCGGTCCCGGTGTCCGCTTTGATTCATTTTTATACACAGGCTATAAAGTGCCGCCCTTTTACGA
>BTID01000137.1:0-1593 GCA_036245275.1 Termitinemataceae bacterium | reverse complement strand
GGTGCAGTGAAACTTGAGCTAACTATAACCGAAAACGATGCAGGACGGCGTGTAGACCGTGTGCTGCGTAAAGCATTGCCGCAACTTGCACTTTCTGCGATTCACCGTCTGTTACGGAAAAAACTTGTCAAAGCTGACGGAAAGGTCATTAATGCTGAGGGCATAACAAAAGCAGGTCAGATAATTGTCATAAACGGCATTGATATTGAGATTGATATTGATATTGATAACAGCAAAAAAAACGACGCCTTAACCGCACAAAAAAAATTATCACAAGAGTCAATACTTTATAAAGGCGGCGGCATTATAATTATCAACAAAGAAAGCGGCATAACAAGTCATGGAAAAAACAGTTTGGAAACTGCAGTGCTTGCCTACCTAAAAGATTCGGTGCAGCCTTCGCTTTCATTTAAACCCGGTCCGCTGCACCGCCTTGATAAGGAAACAAGCGGAATTATTATGTTTTCAACAAGTTTAGATGGAGCGCGTACATTTTCAAGATATATACAAAATAAACAGATGATAAAAACTTATATTACAATTTTGGAAGGTGCATTATCTGATGACTGCACATGGGAAGACTTTCTTGTCCGCGATAAATATTTAAAAAAAACTTTTGCTGTGAATGACGGCATTGATGCAAAAAATGCGGTAAGCCATGTTCATGTTATTGCATATAACAGAGTGAATACACTTGCAGCAATACAAATAGAAACAGGCAGAACACATCAGATACGCGCCTGCTCTGCCTTACATGGTCATCCGCTTTTAGGCGATGTAAAATACGGCGGCACTGCCAACAATCGCGAAAAGAAACCGCCATTTTTTTTGCATGCCTACACTTTGGAATTCCCGCAGGATATTTCTTTTACAAGCACAGGCAAATTAACAAAAATTACTGCGCCGCTGCCTGAATATTTTTTGCAGAAAATTAAAATACTATTTGGCAATGTAAGTTTTTAATGTTACTAGGGTGTTTCAAAGTTTAAACCTGCAGCACGAACCAAAAAGCCCCGCTAAACGGCAGGGCTTTTTGGTTAAATTCGCGCTTTATTTTTATTCGTACCACAACTGGGGCAACATGTTGCCGTCTGTAGTGCCGGCTTTCCAGTAAGTATTGGCAGCTGAGCCGTCTCCTTCGCCCCATGCTGCCACGCTTGTGTCAACTGTAGGGAAATCGGCAAAACCCCAACCAGTGTCATACACATAGTATCCACCGTCAGAAGCTCCAATTTTCCAGTAATTGGCGGTTCTACTGGCACCTCCATACATAACCAAGCCGACTGACGCCAAACCTGAATCAATATTACCTGTGTTGTAACAGGCTGTCATTCCACCATTATTGAAAAAGCCCGTTATACCGGCTACCCATCTTTCTGTATTTTCCAAAACAGTGCCTGCGTTGTAGCAAGCTGTCATTGTAGAGTAAGACTCCATACTCCCCGCCAAGCCGCCGGTATATCCGCCATACCCACGAACCTCGCCTGTGTTGTAACAAGCGGTCATATCACCTATAAATTTGCCTACCAAGCCGCCAATATTGCCACCGTAAGTAGTCTTAATGTCACCGGTATTGTAAGAAGCGAACAGCTT
>BTID01000136.1:0-1688 GCA_036245275.1 Termitinemataceae bacterium | reverse complement strand
TGCCTGTGTTTTTGCAGGAAGGTCTTTTGTTTTTGAATGACAAATTGTTACAGTTGCATTGCGTTTCAAAAGCATAAGTGAAACAGGTTTGCCGATAACTGTACTGCGTCCAAGAACTACTACATTTTTTCCGCTAGGATCAATTTTGTAATAGTCAAGAATTCTTATGCATGATTCTGCTGTACATGGCGGATACCCTGAGCCGCTGTCTGAATAAATACCAGCCATTGATCCGTCTGTAATTCCGTCCATATCTTTTGCAGGAAAAAGAGCGGCGCGGACAGCATTATCATCAATGTGTTTAGGCAATGGGCGGAACAACAACACACCGTGAACGTTTTTGTCCTTGTTGATCTCGTTTATTACAGAAAGCAACTTGTCCTGTGTTGTATCTTCCGGCAGAATATAATTTTTTACGGCAACGCCAACGCTTTCGGCATTTTTTGTTGCACCTTTTTCGTAAGAAATATCGCCGGGTTTTTCGCCAAGCCTAACGATACCCAATGTCGGATTTACACCTTTTGCTTTTAGTGTTTCCACATCCTTCTTCATTTGTTCCTGCAATGCTGCAGCAACATCTTTTCCACTTAATAACATACTTGTCTCCTTAAAACAAAATTTTATACCAACAAGGGAATCTTTGCGGGAATCCCTTGTTTATACACTACTAAAACACAATTCCATCTTTTTGCGCAATTTGTTTTACAACAGCTTCGATCGTTGCCAGACGCTCATTTACTTCGCTAAAACGATTGTTTACTTCGCCAAACCGGTTGTTTACTTCGCCAAAACGTTCGTGCAGATCTCCTAATTTAGCCTGCTCTAAAATTGTCAAAATACGGATAACATCTTCCCTTGTCTTCTCGAAACCGTCCATTTTCTTTTCCAATTGGCTAACCCTTTCGCTAATTCTGCCAACCCATATTCCAATAGCAATAATTGCAGGAAATGAAATTGCTGTTAAAATCCAATTTAAAGTTTCCATATCGGTACCTCCTTTTTTATAATCGATCCGGCACAAGCCAAACCAATCTTCAATTGTAAAGTTGTAAAGTAGAATTATGCAGAAAAAACAACTGAAGGGCATTTAATTAAAATAAAAAAAGGAACACATACAAAAAACTAACTGTGCAATTGCCCCTTTACGCTTGCAAAGACCTTGTCGGCAAGACCGCCTGCTTCCTTTATTAAAGAATCGGCATCGGCATTCATTTTATCAGCCCATACGCGGTCTGTCGAAGACTTTGTGTTAATGAATACGTTCAAACTAGCCCCGTCCAAAGCTGCCTTGCAAAAAATAACACCAACACCGGCATCGCTAACGGCAAGTTTGCTGCCTTTAAGCGCAAATTGCTCGCAAATTTTAATACCTTCTGCACACTTTTGCATAATCTTAAATGGTGTCGCGCAAGCGTCTTTTATGCATTTCTCCATAATTTTTGCTTTATCTGCTTTTTCGGCATCTGTGTTCGCAGGTAAACCATAAGCCTTGGAAAGCGGTTCAAAGTCCTCGGCATCCTTATCAATAAGGTGCAAAAGCTCCTTTTGTAAATCATCACACTGTTTTTGCAGTTTTATGATTTCAGGTTCAACATCGGCATATTTTTTTTGCCTACCGTAAGCGAACCAACCATATTGCCAAGTGCTGTGCCTATTGCACCGACCAAAGCCGAAGCCCCGCCGCCGGG
>BTID01000135.1:0-1728 GCA_036245275.1 Termitinemataceae bacterium | reverse complement strand
GTTACATATAAATGCTTGCAGAAAAAAGTTGATGCGGCAGATGAAAAACAAGTTCTATCACTTTGCAATACTTTGCATATTGATTATGACGGCAGCACCGTTATTGTAGACGGTGCGGATATTACATCAAAACTGCACAGCGATGATGTTGATCGCGCAGTGTCTGCGGTTTCTGCAATTGTACCGCTTAGGCATTTTGTAAATGATATAATAAAAAATATTGCAAAAAAAATTAATGTAGTTGTTGAAGGCCGTGATATGACAAGCGTTGTTTTTCCAAATGCGGAATTCAGGTTTTATTTGGATGCTTCGCCGGATGCCCGTGCAGGCCGCCGTTTTAATCAAAAAGTGTCGGCTCTTAGTTTGGCAGAAATTAAAAAGTCCATAAAAGAGCGTGACGCTCTTGACAAAAACAAAACGGAAGGCAGCCTAAAAATTGCCAGTGGAGCAACGGTTATCGATACTTCATACTTGACGATAAGCGAAGTTTATGCGAAATTTAAAGACATGTTATTAGACACCGCAAGCGTGCCGGTGAACGTTAATTAAATAAATGATTGTGATGGTTTGGTTCGGGTTATGTCCCTAAGCAAGTCCTTACAAGTTCAAAAGAAGGGTCAACCATGGATCAAATGGAAGAAGTAAAAATTGGTTCCGCTGCAACAGTGAAAGCCGGCGGAGTTTCTCAAACACAGATGCAAGAGGAATATTTAAAGCCGCTTGACAAACCGCCGCAGCGCAACGTGTCATTACCTTTGCAAGTGTCTTTAGATCGCGGCATTCAGAGTGTACCGCAGAAACTGATTGTAAAAGAGTTAAAAAATCTTTTTTTTGAAAGCTGTCAATTGCACTCATTCGTTTTAGTTCAGCACCCCATATCTATCGCGAAAAAGGGATGCCAAAAAACTAGTTTTCCGATTTTCGCGATTTTAACATATCACCTAAGGTGTATGGAGAATCATCGGACTTATCTTCTGCCATATAGCGGGATATTTCATCACGCTGAAGCTTTTTCTCGTAGTCGCGGATAGAGAATGCAACCTGCTGCTTTTCCGGCTGCAATTCAATAACAACGGCCTTTACAGGATCACCTTGTTTGTATTTTTTAAGCTCTTCTTCCTGGTCGTCTTCTTTATTTTTCGTAAGATTTGACTTATGGATAAGCCCCTCAATACCACCCGGAACGCGAACAAAAATTCCAAATGTTGTAACTGATGTTACTTCGCCTTCCACAGATGAACCAATTTTGTATGCAGATGCAAAACTTGTCCATGGATCGTCTGTCAATTGCTTTACGCCCAAACGGATGCTTCTGTTTTTTGCTTCTACACTTAGAATGATAACTTCGATTTCTTCACCGGCTTTTAGCTCGTTTGAAATGTGCTTAATCTTTTTTGTCCAAGAAAGATCGTCGCCGTGCAAAAATCCGTCTATGCCTTCTTCGATTTCGATAAAAGCACCTACATTGGTTACTTTTACAATTTTGCGTGTAAGCCTTGTTCCGGCAGGGAATTTTTCTTCGATTTCTGCCCATGGGTTTGCTGTTACCTGCTTAAGCCCCAACGAAACCTTGCCTTTTTGCAGATCGTAGCCTAAAATCATACATTCTACTACATCGCCGATTTTTAACACATCAGATGGATTTTGTATTTTTTTAATCCAGGAAAATTCAGAAATATGGGCAAGACCTTCTATTCCTTCTTCGATTTCAATAAAAGCGCCGAATTC
>BTID01000134.1:0-1938 GCA_036245275.1 Termitinemataceae bacterium | reverse complement strand
GGGATCTTAGGCAAGATGAGGACGTGCTTGACACTTGGTTTTCAAGTTGGCTGTGGCCGTTTTCGACTCTTGGCTGGCCTGAAAAAACAGAAGATTTTCGGCGTTTTTACCCCACACAAGCCCTTGTTACCGCTTACGATATAATCTTTTTTTGGGTGTCGCGTATGATTATGGCTGGAATGGAGTTTACAGGGCAAGCGCCGTTTAAGGATATTTATATTCACGGACTTGTACGCGATAAGCAGGGACGCAAGATGAGCAAAACGCTTGGCAACGGAATTGATCCGCTTGAAATTGTCGACGTTTACGGTGCAGATGCAGTAAAATTTACACTTGCATTTTTGTGCGCGCAAGGGCAGGATATTTTAATTGACAAGGAAAGTTTTAAGCTGGGCTCTAAGTTTGCAAACAAAATATGGAATGCTGCCCGATATATTTTGATGAATCTGGATGGACGCAATTATACAAAGGATGCCGCACTCCTTCCGGTTGACCTGTGGATTTATTCACGTCTTGCTAATGCCGCCAAAGAAATCGGTGCGGCGCTTTTATCTTACCGGTATAACGAAGCTGCTAACACGGCTTATGAATATTTTTGGAGTGACTTTTGCGATTGGTATGTCGAGGCAACAAAGATTTCCACAAGACTGGACGACGGCAGCGAAAAAGACAGGGCTGTGTCTGTTCTGTTGGATGTGCTAAAAATTTCGCTGCGTCTTGTACATCCGTTTTTACCGTTTGTAACTGAAGAAATTTACAGCAAGTTGCCGGCAGAAATAAAAACAGAAGATTCCGGAATGCTGATTACTCAACGTTATCCTGAGTTTGATAATCGCTCAGATGAGGCTATCGAAAAAAACTTTTCGCTGTTGCAGGAAATTATCCGTTCAATTAGGACATTACGCAGTGAGTGTACAATTACGAATGACAAAAAGATCAAAATCAAACTAAATGTTGCAGAAGATTTTTTGCAGTTTGTAAAAGACAATGCAGAACTTGTAGTTATGTTTACAAGTGCAAACGATGTTGAAATCGGCATTATGAAGACATCTTCTACTGCCGCAGCAGAACACGGCTGGTTAGCACTTGCAGGGGCTGCCTTCGAGGTGTTTGTATTTATTGCGGAAATTGCCGACACCGCCGCACTAAAAACAAAATGGCAGATCGGTATAGAAAAAGATAAAAAATACATAAAGCAGCTTGAAGCAAAACTGGCAAATTCAGATTTTGCAAAAAATGCTCCTGCAGAACTTGTAAAAGGGGAAAAATTAAAATTGCAGGAAACTGCAGAACGCATACGAAAAATAGAAATGTATCTTGGCAATATATAGGGTACATGTTACAGGTGGACATTAAAAAAAAGGTATTTAATAAAATGACAAACGAAAAAATGTGGCGCTTAAATGAAATATTTTTAGCACCGTATATGCAGCTTGCAACAACATTGATAGGAAAGTCGCGCGAAAGCGGCGGCAATATGTTCCGTCATCAGCTTGATACTATGACGATCCTGATTGATTATGGGTATATAGAACCTGTTTTGTTAAAAGCATCGATTGTGCATGACCTTATAGAAGACTGCCCTGACTTTAATGTAAATCAATTGTTGTCAGTTGATCATGATGCACCGGCGGTTTATCAACTTGTTTTGGAAGTTAGCAAAAATCCCGGCGAAGCTAAAAGTGTATTTCTAACTCGCATTTTAGAGCATGGCTCACGCAACGCAAAACTTTTAAAATCGGCAGACAGAATTTCAAATATGATCTCGCTAGGTTTTGTGAATAACCCTAAGTTTGTAGTCCGCTACACCGACGAAACGGTACGCTATGTATATCCCATAGCGGAGCAGGTTGATAAAAACATGCTCTTTGAACTGTCATGCCTTGTTGAATCACGGCGCAAGGGGCTTATTGTTGACGGCGTGCCGCTTGTTCAGGG
>BTID01000133.1:0-2538 GCA_036245275.1 Termitinemataceae bacterium | reverse complement strand
GTTTTGTGCCGTAGAATGAAGAACAACCCCGTGCATGTCGGCGATGCCGGTGTGGGCAAAACGGCTATTACAGAAGGGATTGCACAGCGGATAGCATCCGGAGCGGTGCCGCCGCTATTGCGCGATTGCAGCGTTTTTTCACTGGATATGGGGGCTCTGGTCGCCGGAACAAGATACCGCGGCGATTTTGAGGCAAGAATAAAAATCATCGTCGAAGAAATTCAGAAAAAAGAAAGAGCTATCCTCTTTATTGATGAAATTCACACAATGGTGGGTGCAGGTTCTGCTTCCGGCACGCTGGATGCCTCTAATTTGCTAAAACCGGCACTTACAACCGGTAAATTACGGTGCATAGGTTCTACAACTCACGAGGAATACAATAAATATTTTGAAAAGGACAGGGCATTATCGCGGCGCTTTCAAAAAATCGACATAAACGAACCATCAGAAGACGATGCAGTCAAAATTTTGCAGGGTTTACGCATTAAATACGAAGATTATCACAAAGTTCATTATACTAACGAAGCTCTTGATGCGGCAGTACGGCTTTCTTCGCAGTACATAAATGAGCGCCGCCTGCCGGATAAGGCAATTGACGTAATAGATGAAGCCGGTGCTTTTGCCCGCATCAATGTGTGGAAAGAGGAAAAAGGCAAAATACAGGAGCAGGATGCCGAAGCGCAAACAGAAAGTGTTCAGGAAGTTTAATATATCGAAGTGGATATGACTCAGATCGAAACTGTGGTTGCGCGCATTGCACTGATTCCTGAAAAGTCGGTAGGGGAGAGCGAACGTGATAAGCTGCGTTATCTGGACGAAAAGCTAAAAACACGGGTTTTTGGGCAGAATAATGCCGTTCAAGCTGTTGTTCAGGCAGTAAAACGCAGCAGGGCAGGGTTGCGCGATCCCAAAAAACCTGTCGCCAATTTTTTATTTGCCGGTCCTACAGGTGTAGGAAAAACAGAGCTTTCGCGCAGTCTTGCAGACCTTTTGGGTCTTACATTACACCGTTTTGATATGAGCGAATATCAGGAAAAACATACCGTTTCGCGTTTAATAGGTTCGCCTCCGGGCTATGTTGGCTATGAGGAGGGCGGGTTATTGACAGATGCCGTCCGCAAGAAGCCTCATTGTGTATTATTGTTGGACGAAATTGAAAAGGCGCACCCCGACATTTTTAATATTCTGCTGCAAATAATGGATTATGCAACATTAACCGACAATAACGGACGCAAGGCGGATTTTCGCAATGCTGTAGTGATAATGACAAGCAATGCCGGTGCAAGAGACATAGGTAAAAGTCTGATTGGATTTGGTGAGCGTATTGTAGGCGAAACAAGTGCCGTAAACGATGCCGTAGAAAAGTTTTTTACGCCGGAATTCCGCGGCCGCTTGGATGCCGTTATCCGTTTTGATCACCTAAGCGAAGACATTATGGAAAGCATAGTCCAAAAACAGATTCACCTAACAGTTAGCGATGCTTGCATTAAACAGCTTGCAAAGGATTGTTACAGCCGTGATTCCGGTGCGCGCAATGCAAGCCGCATTATCGAAGAAAAAATCAAGACGTTCTTTGTTGACGAGGTGCTATTCGGAACGCTTACAGAAGGCGGTGATGCCGAAGTAGATTTTTTGGATGGCGAGTACAAATTCAAACTTGCCGCCCTGCAAGAAGATTAAAGAAAGAATATTGAAGAAGATTGAAGAATATTAAAAGAAAATTGATAGCCGGTCCTGACCCTGATTTCCCATATCTTAGCGCAGATAAATATTTTAAATTTCCTAATCCTGCTGCTGTAGATGATGATATTGTCTGCATAGGCGGCAATTTATCGCCCGGAATGTTGCTTTCTGCATACAGACAGGGTATATTTCCTTGGTACAACGAAGATGATCCGGTAATTTGGCAGTCGCCTGACCCGCGTTTTGTAATTTATCCCCAAAATCTGCATATTTCCGATTCAATGAAGAAGCTTTTTAAGCAAAAAATATATGAAATTAGGTTTGATACGGCATTTGAGGCAGTAATTCTGGGCTGTTCCGCAATAAAACGGCATAAACAAGACGGCACTTGGATTACAAATGACATCATAAGTGCCTATAGCGAGCTTCATTCACTAGGTTGGGCACACAGCGCAGAGGCATTTTTAGACGGCGAACTTGCGGGGGGCTGTTACGGCATACTTATAGACAATGTGTTTTTTGGCGAATCAATGTTTGCAAAAAAGCCCAACGCTTCCAAAGCCGCCTTTTTAACCTATGCCCAAAAACTTTTTGCAGAAGGCATAAGATTTATCGACTGCCAGGTCCCAAGCGATCACCTACGCAGTATGGGAGGCACAGAAATAAGCAAGAAAGATTTTTTAAATATGCTGAATTACAGATTAGAGTGATTAGAGTGAGTACAATAAATGCCCCATAAATAATATGCACAGCATCTCCAAAATATAATTTGATTTCCCCGCTATTTGCCTGCTCTAACAGAGGCTTTAACGTATCTTCCAAGAACTTTCCTTGTTCTTCTTTGTTCGCTTTTGC
>BTID01000132.1:0-2626 GCA_036245275.1 Termitinemataceae bacterium | reverse complement strand
ATATAATTTAAAGTCTGCAAAATTACGCGGCGTTGACAGTCATGGAATGTTGCTTGCCGAATCTTACAAAGATGCAGAAGGTATAGAGCATGTAGAAGCTATTGATGTAAAGGATATAGCGGCAGGGACACGGGTTTGTGTAGAAGGTCAATCTGCACAAGCAGCACCCGCAGAAATAGACATCGACACATTTTTTTCTATACAAATTATTGCAAAAGAATATTTTGTACAAGTTGGCGGAAAAAATTTAATGCTAAATGGGGAGGCTATAAAAACAGAAAAAACCCAAAATGGCAAAGTTGGCTAAATATGAAACTGTTGATTATTTATGATGATAAAAGTAAAGAAAATGCACAAAAATTATTTGATGCATTGCATAAGGAAAAAAATGCATCGATAAATGCATCTATGATCGAAATTTTTTATATTCCAAAAAAAATAAAAGATGCAGACGTTTTTTTTGAAACATTACATTGTGCTACGCATTTTGTTGCGTTCTACTCAGAAATGTCAGACAGTTTTTTTTACGCAGCAGGTGTTGCAGCAGAAGGCAAAAAACAATTTTTTTGCTTTTCTACAGAAAACACAAAAATGAATCCGTTCTTTTTTAAAAAAACAAAAGTGTATAACAATTTTGATGAAATTCTTGAACTTTGCAAAAAACAATTAGATGAATATCCAAAAAAAGAAGCTATAAAAAAAGCAAAAGCAGAACTTTTAAAACAGGGTGTAGCTGTTACAAAAGAAAGTTTTATTTCTGCGGTGCAAACAGGCAATATCGAATGGTGCCAATTATTTTTAAATGCGGATTTTTCTGTGAACACTCAGGATATAAAGGGAGTGCCATTGCTGTGCCTTGCAGCGCGTGCCGCTAAAATTGAATCTATCGAATTCTTGTTAAAAAATAATTCGGATGTAAATTTATGTTCAGCGGATCGTGGAAATACTGCAATTGTAGATGCTGCTCTTGGTAAACAAAGCGGAATTATCGCTCTGCTTTTGGCGCATAACGCAAACCCGAATATAAAAAATAAAGATGGTCAAACTGCTTTGATAATTTCTGTAGGATTAAGCGATGCCGCCGCAGTTGGGTATTTATTAAAAGCCGGTGCCGATGTCGATTCAACTGATAGTTTGGGTGTAAGCGCACGCAAATATGCGGCAATGTTTAAAAACGAAACTATTCTAGCCTTGCTGGAAAAGTACAAGAAGTAGCCGCCCATGAACGAAAAAGAATTTACACACTTTGATGCTCACGGTAATGCAATAATGGTTGACGTAGGCGAAAAAGAAATAACATCGCGGATGGCGCTTGCAAAAGGATCTATTACGCTTAACGCGAAAACTCTTGCCGCTATCCAAAACGGCACTACCAAAAAAGGCGATGTGCTTGGCATTGCGCGGATTGCCGGAATTATGGCGGCAAAACAAACTGCAAATCTTATTCCGTTATGTCATCCGTTGTTGTTTGAAACATGCACAATCGACTTTAAAGTGCCGCAGGCGGAAGCAGAAAATGCACACATAGAAGCAAGCTGCCTTGTTCGGCTTAGCGGCAAAACAGGCGCAGAAATGGAAGCGCTAACCGGCGTCTCTGTAGCACTTTTAACTATCTACGACATGTGTAAAGCACTGGAGCGCGGCATGGTAATTACCGGCATTCATTTGGAAGAAAAATCCGGCGGTAAAAGCGGTCATTTTCGATATGGATGATATGCGAATGATAGAAGCTGCCTTGCAAGACGGGTTTACAGAGCCGGTGCGCGATGCCCTGTGGGGGCATGTTTACTTGACGCCTCAGCTGGAGGCAATAATAAAAAGCGCACCATTTAGGCGCTTGCACCGTATTGCGCAACTTGGACCTGCCTGCTTTTGCTATCCGGGGGCAACACATACCCGCGCCGCCCATTCAATTGGGGTTTACCATATTACACGGCGTCTTTTGTCCAATTTGGCACAGCGCGGAGCTGAGGACTGGCTTACATTTACAGGCATACGTTCGATGTTGTGTGCCGCGCTCCTTCACGACTTGGGACACTTCCCTTATGCACATTCCCTGCGCGAGCTGCCTTTAAAAGACCATGAAGAGCTCTCTGCATTAGCGATTATGACAGAGCCCTTGCGTTCTTTGATTGCTGCAAGCGGGGCAGACCCCGATATGACGGCGGCGATTGTCGATGGAAAGGTGTCTGGCACCGGTTCTGAGTTGATTTTTTACAGAAAACTCCTATCCGGCTGCCTTGATCCCGATAAACTTGACTATTTAAACCGCGATGCAAGGTATTGCGGGGTGCCTTACGGAGCGCAAGATGTGGATTTTATCCTTTCTATACTGTTTCCGCACAAAGAGCGCGGCGTAGAGATCGATTCAAGAGGAATAACTTGTGTAGAATCGGTGCTTTTTTCAAAATATTTGATGTATCGCTCTGTTTATTGGCATCATTCTGTGCGTTCTGCCGATGCAATGGTCAAAAAAGCGCTCTATGCTGCTCTGGAAAATGGCTTTATCGTGCCGGAAGACCTGTTTAACCTTGATGACATGGGACTTTTTACACTTATGGCAGAGCGTCATAGCCCGTTTTCAGATTTGTGCGAAAATGTTCTTAAGGGCAAACTTTTTGGTATG
>BTID01000131.1:0-3009 GCA_036245275.1 Termitinemataceae bacterium | reverse complement strand
CTAAACTAAGGGCAATATCAAACGTTAGTGCAAACAAATCAAATTTTCCGGGTAATTTAAAGGTAATTCCGGGATCCAAATAATAGCCGGACAAAAATATATCTTTTGAATATGTTATAGAAAAACCTGTTGCCATCTGAAAGCTCCAACGTTTAGGCATATCTCTCCACCAGATAACGCCTAACATTCCATTATTTTTACCGCCGGTACTAAACCCGTTAAACGAAGTTGATATGTTAAAACCAAAAACCGATTTTCGTCCTTCCAAAATAAATGGGTATACATTAAAAGCAAATGCTAATGCAATAGGACTTGAAAAGTCTTTGAATCCGTTTTCGTAAAATTCCTCACCAAACACATTAAAGCCGCTGATGTGAGCAACGCCTATTCCTACACTAAAAAGAGGAATTGCATCTGCATAAATTCCAGATGGCACAGCAACAGGCAGACGTGATTGTCCGGTATCTTGCACCTGCTCAGATTCACCGGGCATGGAAAGCGAATCGTCCGATTGTTCTCTGGGTTGCCTGTTGGAAGCCGTCTGAGCAAAACAATCTGCAGAACTAAAAAACAATAAAGCAACTGTCAACAAAACAAATAGCTTATTCAATGGTTTAATCCTTTCCCCCCGTATTTTTCCTATAAAATCGTGCGGTCTTTATAGACCTCATACACATGTTTTCGGATATTTACACCCAAAACTTTAGAGTTTTCGCGATCTTAGCGGATCTTGACTGCTCTTAGACGGTGCTTAGACGGTGCGCTTTTAAAAAATCAGTTTCTGCTGTATAATAAAACCTATGGAAAACACTCTACCCTTATGGGATTTGAGCGCGGTTTATTCTTCACCGGATAGCGTGGAATTTAAACGCGATTTACAATTATTAAAAGAAAAGGCTGCTGCATTCATTAGCTTGGCAGAGCGGTATGCCGGAATGTCGGACTCAAGGTTAGATGAGGTTTCGCTTTGCGCTCTACTTGACGCATTTGCGCTCGCAGGCGACTTGGCAGAAAACTTGAGCGCCTACACAGAGGCACTGCGTACCGTCAACACGGCGGACAAAAAGGCGGCGGCGGCATCCTGTGCGGTGGATGAGGCTAAGTTGCCGCTTGGCCGTGCCTCTGTCCTTTTGAGGAATTTGTTGGCAAAGCATAAAGACACTGTTTTGGAACTTGCAGAGAAACAGCCTGCTTTAAAACCGTCCCTATTTTTTATTAAGCAGTCCATTAAGATGGCTGAGTTTCAGATGGAGGCGGCTGCGGAAGACCTTGCAAACGACCTTGACCGTTGCGGTGCCGGTGCGTTTAGCCGCTTGCACGATTCGCTTAGCTCAGGCGGCGGCACAGATCAGCCCGGCTCAAAAACATTGACGGAACTACGCTCATTGGCTCATCATGCAGAAAGAAATGTAAGGGAATCGGCATATCATTCTGAATTACAGCTTTGTAAGTCTATGGAAGTGCCTATGGCGGCGGCTTTAAACAGCATAAAGGGGTGGAGCATCACGCTGGATAAACGGCGCGGGTGGAAATCTCCATTAGAAAAGGCTGCGTTTCAGGCTCGTATAAGCGAAAAAACGCTTGATGCCTTGATAAAAGCGATGGAATCATCGTTACCAATGTTCATGGGCTACTTAAAAACTAAAGCAGCGTTATTAAAAATAGAAAAATGCTCTTTTTATGACCTTTTTGCACCGGTTACTAGCCAATCAGCCCTATCAAACTTGCAAAAAAAATGGACATGGGATGAGGCTTGCACATTTATCACAGAACGCTTTGCCGAATTCGATCCGCTAATGGCTGATTTTGCCAAGAGTGCATTTGCCAAAAATTGGATTGATGCCCGTCCGCGCCCCTGCAAAATAGGCGGCGCTTACTGCACGGATTTTCCTATTCCAAAGGAGTCGCGGATTTTGTGCAATTTTGACGGCACCTTCGATTCTTTGAGTACAGTTGCCCACGAAACAGGGCATGCCTGGCACCATGAAATTGTAAAAGATTTAAGCCGCCTTCAGTCCGCATATCCAATGACCCTTGCGGAAACAGCCAGCACATTTGCCGAAACTCTGATTTTTGAAGGCGCATTAAAAGCGGCACCGCCTGAGGCTAAATTGCCGCTGCTGGAAGAAAACATTCAAAATAGTTGCCAGTTAATTGTTGATATACTTTCCCGCTTTTACTTTGAAAAGGCACTGTTTGAACACCGCCAGCAGTCAGAATTAGCTCCAGAGGAGATTTGTGCATTGATGTTGGATGCGCAAAAACGCACTTACGGCGACTCCCTTAACGAATCGGAACTGCACCCATATATGTGGGCGGTCAAAATCCACTATTATAATCAGGCACTGGCATTTTACAATTTTCCATACTCATTCGGATGCCTTTTTTCGCTGTCGCTTTACAACAAGGCAAAGGCAGAAGGCAGTCAGTTTGCCGCAAAGTACCGCAATCTGCTATACAAGACAGGTATGGCAAGTGCAGAAGAAATTGCGGCAAGCGCCGGTTTTTCTAGTCTTGAAGACGGCGAATTCTGGAACTTAGGCTTACAGGAAATCAAAAAAAATATCGATATGTTTACAAAGCTAGCAAAAGATGACAGGGGCGGAAATTGAAAGCAAATGTTGTAATGCTTGGAGCAGGTGCATGGGGAACGGCGATTGCAAAGTCCATTGCAGAAAACGGTCACGATGTAACATTGTGGTGCCGCCGCGTGGAACAGGCACAGGAGATTAACAAGACGCGGATAAACACAAAATATCTGCCGGATGTTGTGCTGCCTGCAAATGTGCATGCAGATACTAACATTGTTCAGGCGGTGGACGGTAAGGATTTTTTGATTATTGCGATTCCTTCATTGTTTGTAATAGAAACGGTTCAAAAAATTTTGGATATTCCATCAATAAAAAATGGAAAAACGGTGATTGGAATTATTACCAAGGGTTTTTTGCCGACAAAAAATGGAATAAAATTGATAACTGAGGCACTGCAAGAGATTCTGCCGCCTTGTTA
>BTID01000130.1:0-3240 GCA_036245275.1 Termitinemataceae bacterium | reverse complement strand
AAAACTCCTTGATTTTTTTCTTTTTCTATATTACATTTAAATATACACGGTCGCAAGAATCTTGAATATTATTTTTTGGAAGGTGTAATTATGAAAATTACAAATAAAGTGCTATTTTTTAGAGCATTTAGTCTTGTATTCGGATTGTTGTTTATTGGGTGCGGAGAATACAATCCCGACATAGGTGCATGGATTGACGGGCATCTTGAAAAAGCTCGTGAGGCAACAGAAGAAGTACCGGCTGGCACCGAACCTACTAGTCCTGAACCTACTAGCCCTGAATCTACAGCAGATGCGGTTGCAGAAGTAAACAAAGCCGCAGATTCAGAAATTAAGAGCGCATTAGAAACTTACGCAAAAGAATTAGAATTAGACCTAACACTTTACGGCATGCTTTCAGATGGAATTAAAAATGCAACGGCACAATCTATGAATGCAAGCAAGCCTTATTTAGATAAAGAGGCGATACAAACGGCGTTCACTACTAAATTACATGCAGCGGCAATAGCGGCAACAGAAAAAAACCTATCGCTAAAATTCAAAATTACACCAGAGGGTAGTAGCGATAAGGCATTCGTAGAGGCAAGCTTTAATGCAGTGCATAACTACATACAAAAGGCATTTGCCGTAAATACAACAGAGGCGCAAAGTGTTATAAAATTAGGCGACTATATTGATCTGAAATATTTAAATGTTGCAGGAGATGGTGGTAGTACAAATGTAAATGATGGATACATTAACGCAACAAGCGGCTTACGGCTTATTGTAATTGGTATAAATTCATTTAATGTCATAAACGGCAATAACACACCGCATGTAGTATTTCATTTTGAAAATATACCCGGCAAACACAAAATGAATAACACCGAT
This sequence comes from Termitinemataceae bacterium, assembly GCA_036245275.1. GTDB lineage: Bacteria > Spirochaetota > Spirochaetia > Treponematales > Breznakiellaceae > BTID01. The sequence goes on along the minus strand of BTID01000130.1, from coordinate 2,370 downwards.
AACAATACAACAGGATATTTGGGCAGTGCAATGCGCGAATACATTGTAAACAATTTTTTAACAGGTTTAGAAAATGCAGGTGTGCCTAAGGATGTTCTTTGGCGACCAATCCGCCGTGTTGCCAGCAGGGGAGATGGAGTGCCTACTGCACAGACAGTTAAAGACGATTTGTGGTTACCAACTGAACGTGAGATGTTTGGTTTTGGGACGACTTACACCTACGGACCATGGTCTGTGACTACTGTTGAGAAAGCAGAAAATCAAGCAAATTTTACAGAATTTTATACAAATGATGAGGCTCGAACAAAATCTTATGCATCAAATTCTGATTGGTATTGGTTAGCTTCACCCGATTCTGGTTCGGCTTCCACCTTCTGTTATGTGATCCACTATGGTTATGCCAACTACATCTATGCGAGTTCAGTGGGAGGCTGCGCCCCCGCTTTCTGTGTGCAGTAGCATACAAACATCTTAGTTCCTGCCGCTGCTATGCGGCATATCGCCCCTAGCGTAAAACCGGTATAAATGATATCCTTATACTGATGTTTAATAGAGATCAATTTATAAAAATTGATGTTTCAAAATACAAAGCGGTGATTTTAGATCTTGACGGCACACTTTACAGCCTGCGGAATTTGGCGTTGCATCTTGTGCTGGCTTATATACCTGATGCTCTCCTGTGCTTAAACGAGCACTTAACACGAAAGGATATGCGCGGTTGCGATTTTGGATCGGCGGATTCGTATTTGGATCATTTTTTTGACAGAATGGCAGAGCGTACCGGTAGGGAAAATTCATTTTTGCGGAAATGGTTTTTTGATGTTTATATGCCTAATATGTGCGGCAGTTTAAAAAAATACTATAAGCCGCGTCATGGTGCATTAGATTTTATAAAGCGGCTAAACGCTAATTCCATAAAGCTTGCAATATATTCTGACTATCCAAATGTAAAAGAAAAAACTGCCGCCATAGGGATTGATACGGATCTGTGCGGTAAGTTTTTTTGCCCGCTTGACTTCGGCGCTCAAAAACCGGCATTGCGCCCATTTTTAGAAATTGCTGCTGCCTTAGAAACTCAATGCTCAGATATTCTTGTTGTAGGCGATAAAGCCTCAACAGATGGTGAAGGGGCAAAAGCTGCCGGTATGGATTTTCATTTTATAGACCGCCGGTATGATTAAAAAATCACATTATGCGGGTCTTTTAAATATTCTAAGAATGATGTTTAGAAGCATTTCGCTTAGGGCGGCTGCTATTACAGTGCAGCATGTCCATGCGAAAAGTTCGGTGGTTTCCAAGTTGGCTTTTGCTATTTGCATGCCGGAGCCTAGTGCATGCAGGGGCTGAACAAGGACCTCGGCAGCAACTATGACTTTCCATGCCAAAGACAAGGCAGAACGTATGCCGCCGGCTAAAAACGGCAGTATGAACGGCAGATAGAGGTGTTGCAGTCTTTGCAGGCGATTTAATTTGTATACTGCGCATAATTCACGGTATTTTGGGTCGATTGCTTCAACTCCGGCTATAGCATTTGCAGCCATTACCGGAAAAACCATCAAAAATGCTGTAAAAACCGGAGTGCGCTCAGATCCGAATGCCAAATATGCGATTAAAACGACAGACATGACAGGTGTTGCCGCAATTATTGTAAAAAAAGGCTTAAAAAATGCGTGTGCTGTCTTGTTTACACCGCAAATTAAGCCGGCAATAATACCAAGAGGCAGCGAAATCAACAATCCAAAGAGCAATCGCACCGCCGTAGAGCCAAGCGCTGTCAAAAACTGCGTGGATATAATCAAAGAAATTAGTTTTTTTGCAACACCAAATGGCGAAGGCAATATAATATCACTTGCAACAATCAAATATTGCAGCTGCCAAATCAATATTATAAAGGCAATGGAAGCAAGGAATGGTAGAGTTTCAGTATGCCGTTTTGCCTTGTAAGTAAATTTTGCCATTTTTAATGCATTATTTTAGATAAAAATCATCTTTTGGCAGTTTGCCGCCTATTGACTCGGGGGCGTATTCTAAAAATGACTTAAAAAGTGCTTCCAGTTGCGGTTTTGCGCTTGCAGCCCTTATAAAACAATATGCTGAGCGGGGAACAGATACTGCAACTATCCCTGCTTTTAAGCCCAGCCCATTTTTTTCTACCAAATCGCCTGCACCGGCAGGGTTTGCAATAACCCAGTTGATCGATTTTTCAACTGAATCCAAAATAATTTTGACAGCATCAGGATTTTTTTGAGCAAAATCGCCATCAACAACCAAAACAGTCATTGGAAAATTGCCTTTTGCACCGGTTTTTACCCATTCTCCCTGAATATCGCCTATAGATTTCAATTTTTCACTGCCATTTTGTGCCATTGT
>BTID01000129.1:0-3439 GCA_036245275.1 Termitinemataceae bacterium | reverse complement strand
TTTAAAAATTCCCCCTGCCGCTTTAGTCTTGCCGAATTCTTAAAAATTACGGATAATGCTTATAGAGGGATACGTCTTGGATCAAACTTTTACTGTACAGCGCAAAACTTATGAAGAGTGTAAGGAGCGTGTTATCGAACTGTACGGACCGCGTGCAAAAATATTAACACAAAGAAAAATTCAAAAAACAGGTTTTTTAGGATTTTTTGCACAGGATTGGGTAGAAGTTAAGGGGACTGTGCCGCCTGAAATGCCCGATATATCAATGTATTCTGCGAGTATTTTTAAACCCAGACCCGATTCGGTAGAAAAAGCTCTTTTTAACGATGAAAGTGCAAAAACAAAAGTGCTTGCTGCCGCTGCCGCCGCACGTAATACCGATCCGAATATGCAGGAACTATTAAATCAAGTAAAAATCATGCACGAAAAACTTGATAACTTAACGGAATCTGATCATAAAAATGTGGAAGCATCGGAACATGAAAGCATCAAAAAAATGCGTGAGCTTTTAGAACAAAATGATTTTGCCCCAGCATGGCGTAATATTGTGCTGGAGCGTCTGCGGAAAGAAATACCGCTTGATGATCTTGATAATTTTTATGAGGTACAACAAAAAGTGTTGGAATGGATTGGTGAAAGCATCAACCTTTATGATTGCAATGCACTCAAAAAACTCCCGCACATTATTGTTTTGGTAGGTCCTACGGGAGTGGGAAAATCAACAACAATTGTAAAATTGGCTGCGCGCTACCGGCTTGGAATTGAAAGCCCAAAATACCGCGTAGGCTTTATCACTATTGATTACTATAAAATAGGCGCGGCGGATCAAATTAAAGAATATGCAGGAATTTTAAAAGCGCCTTTTTATTATGCGGATACAACGGAAGATCTAAAAAAAAATATCAGCTTAATGGCAAATGATGTCGATATTATCTTAATAGACACAGCAGGAACAAGTCCGCGTGATGCCAAGCAAATTGCAGAAACTAAGACTTTGTTGGATGCTTGCGGAGGAAATGCAGAGGTTCATCTTACAGTTTCGGCATCAACAAAGACCGCAGATGTTATCGAAATAATGCGTCAGTTTGAGCCTTTTGCTTATAATGCTGTGCTTATTACAAAGCTGGATGAAACAAGACAGGTAGGAAATGTCCTAAGTGCTTTGTCAGGTAACAACAAAAAGATTTCGTATTTGACAAATGGGCAGGAAAGCACAACTGAAACGATAAAAAAGGCTGATGTTATGCGTTTGCTTTTGACTTTGGACGGTTTTGAAGTTGATCGTTTGCGGCTTGAAAAACGCTGGCTTGCTAATGCTTAAAAAGATCAGGCTTACTACCGCTAAGGGGCAAAATTTATGGAAGATCAAGCAGAGAAACTGCGCGAGGCAATGAAAAAGGAAGGCGATGCACCGGAGATAATCCACAGCAGCCGGACATTAAAAAAAACACGTATAATAACCGTTGCAAGCGGCAAAGGCGGCGTTGGTAAGACAAATATGTCTGTAAATATGGCGTTGGCTTATGCGCGTCTTGGCAAAAAAGTTATCGTAATGGATGCCGACTTGGGTCTTGCCAACGTAAATGTCATGCTAAAAATGATCCCAAAATGGAATCTTTATCATGTAATCCGCAAACAAAAAACAATGAAAGAGATTCTTGTAGAAACAGAATACGGAATCAGTATTGTTGCCGGTGCTTCCGGTTTTTCTAAAATAGCTAACCTTGACGAAGAAGAGCGCCAAAATTTTATTGACGAGATGAATACTCTTTCTAATGCCGACATCATCATTATTGATACCAGTGCGGGTGTTTCCGTCAATGTTTTGGATTTTATCGCTGCGGCGGACGATGCGGTTATAATCACTACACCGGAGCCAACTGCCATAACAGATGCCTACGGAATTATCAAAATTATCGCCACCGAAATTGACAGCCTTAATATGGGACTGCGCCTTGTAGTAAACCGTGTTCACAATGTAAGCGACGCAAAAAAAGTTGCCGACCGTATGACGGATATTGCAGGTCACTTTTTAAACGTCAAACTGGACTATCTTGGATTTGTCTACGATGACCCGGCAGTTTCGCAGGCTGTGCTAAAGCAGCGTCCGTTTATGGTCGAATCGCCGCGAAGTAAAGCCTCCCAATGTGTTCAGCATATTGTAGGCAGGCTCGAAAAAACCGATGTAAGCGGCGCAGGCGGCTTTGGCAATATGGTTAAACGTATTTTCGGCTAGATATTCGGATTGTTTTAAATTGGCAAAAGATATAATCATAGCTGCTTCTATGTTAAGTGCTGATTTTTCGGAAATCGGTGCGGCACTTGTGCAGATAGAAAATTCAGGTGTGCAGTGGGTTCATTTAGATATTATGGACGGCGCATTTGTCCCTGCAATTACCTTTGGCGATAAGATGGTTGCCGACATTCGCAAAAAAACAAAACTTGTTTTGGATGCTCATCTTATGATCGAAAATCCGCAAAATCAAATTGATGCCTTTGCCGCAGCCGGTGCGGATTATTTTACATTTCATATTGAAGCGGCAATACATTCACATAGAATCATTCAATTGATACATCAAAAAAATATGAAAGCCGGAGTAAGCATAGTGCCTTCCACAACCGCAGCTTCTTTGGAAAACGTGTTGCCGTTTGCCGATCTGGTGCTTGTAATGACTGTTAATCCCGGTGCCGGTGAGCAAACTCTTATTACAGAATGTATCGAAAAAATCAAAACATTATCCCGGATAAAAAAAGAAAAAAATTATAATTATTTAATTTCTGTTGACGGCGGCATAAACGGACAAACAGCGTCTGCGGCGATTGCAGCCGGTGCCGATGTCCTTGTTACCGGTTCTGCCTTTTTTAAAGCGCAAGATAAAAAAATGTTTGTTAACGATATTAACAAGATCTAATTATTAACAAAACCGTAATGCCAATTGCCGCAAGCATCTTTTTTAATTACGGCAATGAATTCACCTTCAAAAAATAACGCCGCTGTGTTTTCTTTTTCGGTTTTTGGTTGCGCTGTAAGTAAAGGTATTTGATAAAGCGGTTTACCATTCCGTATTGCGCAAGCCTCGTTACCGGTCTCTATTTCTATGCATGCTATGCCCAGTTTTGTAAAGACTTCCGGCGTAACAGGCTGCAGTGCATTTTGAAGTTCGCAGGGTGTAAACGGCAAGGGAAGGGCATCCTGAAGCAAAAAACCGCCTACCTGTGTGCGCTGCAGTTGTTCAAGGCAGGCGCACGATCCTGCAAGCTTTCCAATGTCACGCGCCAGAGAGCGGATATATGTTCCTGAGGAACAATGCACATTAATCCGCGCAAAAGGCGGCACATAATCAACAAGCTCAATGCTGTAAATTGTAACAGGCCTCTCTTTTAATTCTACAGTCCCGCCGCAGCGGACAATATCACTTGACCGCTTGCCGCCGACATG
>BTID01000128.1:0-3672 GCA_036245275.1 Termitinemataceae bacterium | reverse complement strand
GTGCAATTGAATGCCGCATTAACGCACTCTCTCCGGGTGCGGTAACAAGGCTTGAAGTACCTGGCGGTCCCGGTGTCCGCTTTGATTCATTTTTATACACAGGCTATAAAGTGCCGCCCTTTTACGATTCTATGATTGCAAAACTTATTGTTCACGATTCAACACGCACAAATGCAATCAAAAAAATGGACAGGGCGCTTAGCGAACTTGTTATAGAAGGCTTAAAAACAAATCAGGCAGAACAACTAAAAGCAATCAGACATCCCGTATTCCAAAGCGGAAACTTTAGCACATCATTTTATGAAGATTATCTATGTTGAGTAAAACATGTTAATCGCATGAAGGATGTTCCTGCAGCATTCCGGCAACGGCGTTATATGCCATTTCGCAGGCGGCTTGGCGTTTATGTTCTGCCGGTAGTGCTTCAGTGTCAATTGGTGTTCCGTATGAAATATAAAGTGTACGTGAATTTACCAAGCCGTTTTTTTCAAACACATCATAACCGCCTGTCGTGGCAACAGGAATAATTTGTGCGCCGGAATCCACAGCCATTTTAAATGATCCGGATTTAAACGGTAACAGGCCGCGTCCTTTGCTGCGTGTCCCTTCCGGAAAGATTGCGATAGAAGAACCGTTTTTAATTTTATTTGTACACTTTTGCATAGTTGCCACAGTTTTGCGGGGACTTGAGCGGTCGATATACATTCCGCCTAAAATTAAAACCCACAGATTGATAAACGGTACATATAGAATTTCTTTTTTTGCGACAAACCCGACAGGAACACCTACCGTAGCAAATATTATAAGAATATCAAAAATGCCGTTATGATTACTTACCAAACAAATACCGGAATCTTTTGGAATATTTTCTTTACCGCTACAGATAATTTTGCATCCTACTGAATAGATAATAGCCGCGCTGCTCCACTTCATAAATTTATGTATTATTTTTCGTACATTTTTTTTCGATTCAAAAATATTAACAAGACTTGGTACTGCAAGCACAAGGGCTGCGGCAAGAAATAAAGTTGCCGCTAAAAAAGCTATTAATGCTCCAACAAAGGTTTTTATATATCTCATAACTCCCGCCTGTTTTTAATACAAAAAATCGTACACAGCTTCTGCTGCAAGCACCTTCTTGCCGTATTCACGTGTCTCTGTCAAAGTTACTGTTTCTAAAAAAAGGTCTTCACTTAAATCGCGTGTTGTTTTGCGCCATCTATTAACACGTCCAATACCGCCGTTATACGACAAAAGAGCTAAAAGCCGGCTGCCGGTACGCTGATAAAGCTGCATATAGTATGACGCACCTAAATTGACATTTAAGTTTGGGTCTGTAAAGTCCAGTGCGCCGTTAACAGTATAATCAATGCCCGTCTCTCGGTTTAGTGTCCTTGCCATTTCTGTTCCGGTTGCGGGCATAAGTTGTGTAAGGCCAATAGCTCCTGCATGCGAGACAATATCCGGAATAAAAATGCTTTCCGTGCGTATAAGCGCATAAAGCAGCGAAGGTTCCATGCCGGTTTTTTCGGCAATAGGCTCCACAACATCCTTAAATGCCTTTGGATAGCAAATTTCCAAGTCGCGCCTGTCTAAAACATAGTCAGCCCTGCCCATGTAGCCTAGCGAAAGTCTGATTGCATCGCCCCAACGCTCGCTGGCTTCAAGTTTTTCTGCAAAATAACGCAATTCCTCTATAGAAAGCCCCTTTGATTCCGCCTTTAAGTATGGATATACCTTATCCGCACAGCCAAACCTAAAAAAATTTTCCAAAAAAACAAGAGTTTCGTTTACAGAAGTTACATTTTTATTATTTTTTACAACAGGTACTACGGAAGATTGTGCATTTTTGGGAGGAAGTTTAAAATTACTGCGTTCAAAAAGATGCTGCGCTGCCAAAGAATGATAGTAAAATGGCGTAAAAGCTGTACCCCTGTAATCCTTGCAGTTGTATGCAATTCTGTAAAAATCCTCCGGTTTAGGTATATCACCTTGATGTCTGGCATCGATAGTACTGTTAGAAGCATCACCTAGTGTCTCCAAATCGGTCTTTTTGCGCCAATCCTTGCTGTCTTTAAGGGCAGCTACGGCATCTTCAGGAGTAATATATCCAAAAGAATATGCTCTACCTATAATATACGCATATTTTGCAAGTGATTCATCGTCTGCATGCTGTAAAACGGCAGGAAAAAACTGAGGTAGAGCATCCCAACGCTTAGCCTGCGTATAATAAAGCGATATTTTTTCAAAAATATCCGCAAAATACAGAGGGTCTGACCATAAGGGTGCATATTTTTTAAGCGCATTGACTGCTTTAACCGCACTTTGCGCCCAAGCTCCATCAATTATATACCAATAGCAAGCATCTTTTTGTAAATCATCAGGCGTCAATCCTGCCGCCTTGTCAAAAAAAGGTTCTGCCGCCGCATAATTCTTGCTTTGACGCATCATCCTGCCGGCATAGTATAACAAAAGATAACGTGCTTCGTTATTCAATTTATCACGTTTTTCCCATTCCTCAAATAAAGCAGCACCCTCTTTTGGGTAATTATATTGATATGCCTTGCCTAAATCGCCTAAAAGTTCGTTGTATTGTAAAAATATTTCCTTGTTATCCTCTAATGTTAGCTTAAAATGCTTAAAAGCATCGCCATAACTACGGCGCGACACTGCAAGATGCCCTTCTATCGCTGCAATTTGACCGGTATTCAGTAAATTAAGGCTAGAAACAGGTAATTGTTGGTCTTTTAATTTAGATAAAGCCCATTTTCTAGCAGAATCAACAGTAACCAAAAGGAAAAAATCAAGAATTTCCTTGCGAAGTTCTTCCCGATGATTCTTACTTTCCGCTTTTGCATGCTTTCCTGAAATTTTTTGTATTAAATTGAAGGCATCTCCCCATACGGTATCCGCCGCAAGATCAGGGTACCGCGACGCAAGCTCAAAATATTTGTCAGGATCTTTTGGAAATAGTTTTTCGACAGCATATTTGTGGACTATGGGACTGCGGACAGCGCTTTCCAGCAAAAGATTGATTTTTTCGTCATCCGGTAATATATCTTGCAGCAAAAGAGCAGTATAAAACGGTGCGCTTGGGTCGATTTTTGCAATTTCGCCTACACGCGAGCTTTCGGCATCAATTACAAAGACAAGTTGCTTCTTTGAAAGTCTGATTTCGGCACTTTTTTTGCTTAGATCAAGAACTTTTTCTGCAGCACAAGCCTGAAAACTATAGCAAAGTCCTATCGCCAAACTAATAAAAATATTTTTTTTACTCATTTATACCAATTATACGCATTTGTGTGCGGTTCAATTCAGAAAAATCCCCACCCCAAGAGTGCCGCGGCGCTATATGCAAACGCTTACCGTTGCTTCCTTCCGGACCTAGCGGAGTTAGGCGCAACATACACGCACGGTTCCTGAAATGGGGATCTTTACTATACACTATTTATCTTATATGGGATAGGGGACGTAAAAAATAATCCTGACAAAATCGGTAAACGGCTCGCTGGTTTTTTTGCCCTGACATTACACCCCATTACACCCGGGTGTGTCAAAAATTAAGCTGTAAAATGATTTTGAATCATCCGGCGATTTGCGCGAAAATGGGTGCAACAATTTTTCCATGTAAAACAGATTTCATGATATAATGAGAATAGCCTTGGGAGGGGC
>BTID01000127.1:0-4598 GCA_036245275.1 Termitinemataceae bacterium | reverse complement strand
GAGTCAGGCGTTCTTGACTTTGATTTTTTTGTCGAATAGAATTATACTATAGTTGTATGGTTAGATGTTTTAGCTTGTAGCTTGTAGTATTAAATTGAAAGTGAAATTGAAAGTGAATGTAAATAAAATTAAAAAAGCGTGGAGTTGTTTATGGGAATTTTAAATACGGTTATATTGGTATTGTTCATAATAGTTGCATTCTTGTTAGTTTTGATGGTTTTGATTCAAAACGAAGAAGGCGACAGTTTGGGCGGGGTTTTTTCCGGCGGTAGCACTAGTGCCTTTGGTTCTCGTTCAGGAAATATTTTATCAAAAACAGCGAGCGTCTTGGGGGGTATCTTTTTGGTTTTAAGCTTTAGTTTAGCTATGTTAAACCGCTCACCCAGCGATACAGGTGTAGAAGCCGAAGGGCGCTCACTTAATGCAGACCAGACCAACACATGGTGGCAGGAACAGCCTAATGCCGAAGGCGGTGACGTCCGGGCAATCGAAGGTCCTATCACAATTGACGGTTCTTCTATTGGCGGTACTAACACATCTAATTCAGAAACCGGCACAACCGGTTTGGATCAATAAGGTATTTAAGGGACTTTTTTAAATGTTGTTAAGCGAAGTTTTTTTACCAGAATTTATCAAGGTTGGTTTGTTAGCAGACAAAAAGACACCGTTGTTTGAAGAAATGGTGGATCATTTTAGTCATGTTACCAAATTACACGTTAAGGACGAAATCTTAAAAGCATTGAACAACCGCGAGAGTCAGATGTCAACCGGTATTCAACGCGGTATCGCGATCCCGCACGGCAAAACAAATGCTGTTGATAAGGTTTATGGTGTCCTAGGGACTTCTGTAAAAGGGATTGATTATGATTCCTTAGACGGTCAGCCGGTTCATCTTGTTATGATGATTTTAGCGCCGCCTGTCGAAGCAGAATCACATCTGTTACTTTTAAAGCGAATGGCAGTTACGTTGCGCAATGCTTCTTTTTATTCTGACATTGTAGCGGCATCTACATCTGCCGATGTTTTTTCTACCCTGCAAAAATACGAGGTTGATGCCGCAGTTTGATCTGTAACCAGCTATATTGATTGATACATATCAATTTTATATTGCGGCGGCGGCATCAATTATTGTTTTACCATTGTAGCGGCTTTTTTGATCACTTTGCTTATTTAAAATTTCGTATAACTGCACGGCTTTTTGCAAATCGCTAGGCTCATCTACAGTTATGCGAAGATTCGGTGCATTCCAGCATTCGGGCGCATTACTCTGGTGTATATTAAAAAGCGATCTGTTGTTGTATAAAAAAGGGCAGACATGTTCGCGGTCGTAGCCGGAGACGGCAAGCTCGTTTGCTTTTAAAAGTGCGCCCACATTGACAACTTCGACACCTGCACCGTAAGGCAATTGCATATAACAGGCATAGTCTGCATTGCTATCTTGCGCCTTGTTGTATATGGCCTGTGCCGCATCTGCAAAAACAAACGGATTGTCGCCTGTGGCACGGATTATCCAGTTTGATTTGTTTTTATCAAGTTCAAAATATCTTATGGCATCGCAATAACGGGAAAGCACATCATTCTTTGAGCCTGCAAAAATTTCAAACCCGCATTGCACCGTCAAGTCTTTTAATTCGTCATAAGAATCGTGCGGGCATGCCAAAATATAATTAGCCGCCGCCGCCGCCGTATCGATCGATTTTAGTGCCTGCATTACACGGACAACAAGCGCTCTGCCGCAAAGATCTGCAAGTGCTTTACGAGGCAGCCGTGATGAATCAAGACGAGTTTGCAGAATTATTGCCGGAATCATATTAGGGGTGCCCATTAGTTATTTTCGTTTTAAGAAAATAATAACTGTTAAAATATCAATTAAGATCATTATAGGAAAAACAGAATTTATTATCCATTTTGATCTGTTCCAAAATTGTACAACCGGTAGTATTACATTCAAGTTAACAATGAGCGCTTCTAAAACTATGATAGCGTTAATCGTTTTGCCCGCCGCATACAGATATTTAAATGGAGCATTCTTTGTTGGATTTACCCAAAGAAAAAAACTCATTATAGGAAAAAGCGCGATAGCTGTAACGTAAGAATACATCGGAAAAAAGAAAGTATCCACCGTATTTGAATCTAAACTTTTTGCAAAACCCAAACAAAATGTAAGCAGAAAGAAGCGCAAAACATCGTAACAAAAAATGAGAATTTTTAGCATTACTTAATTTTATGATTATATGCAAGCTTTTACAAGACAGCTTTTTTGCAAAATTTCCACCGGCCCCTGTTTAACACGGTTTGTAAGAAGTGTTTTTATTTTTTTAAAATCGTTTTCTTCAATCTGTTTACTTATTGATGCGCCCCATATAGATTTAGATGCATCGAACCAAAGATCGATTTCTTTTTCGTGCAGTAAACGTTGTTCACTCTGTTCTATCGTAGTGATGTCAACAGAAAATCCTTCGCTGCAAAAAACATCGGTTACTATTTTTTCTATCTTGTCAATTTTATCAGTTTCTACAGATTGATGTCCTTGTGATTTTCTAAATACTTTGCATGCATTATTAAATGTTTCTATCAGATCAACAGACACTGCACATTCACGCTCTAATATGCGGCACAATGTTTCGCCTGCTGCACTTGGCGTTATAATCAAAATTATTTTGCCGCCTTCTTGCAAAATAATTTTTGCATCTTTTGCAAGTTGCTCAAATAATAGAACAGCTTCTGTTTTGATGTTATGCAGAGGTTCCTGCACAATGATAGTGTCGTAGACATTGCAATCAAATATCTTGCAAGCCTGCTGCAATTCCATGTTGCCGGTTCCATCCTCAACTCCGGCCTCAATTTTAGGCAGTTCTATACCGGATTGATTTGTATCATTTGCATATAACGAGGCGGAAAATATTTGCAATGTTTCTTTTGCCTCTGCATTGCTTACTAGAGCAGCGCAAAAACCTTCAGGGACACAGCGCATGCTTTCCCATAACAATAAACCGTCATCTGCATTTACAAGCAAAACACGGTCGTGTCTTTTTAATGCAGCCAGCTCAAATATTTTTTGTTTAACTTTTAATAAAAGCTCTGTTTGGGTGGATTCAAGACGTTTAAGCCACATATCAAGCTGATTTTTGTGCTTTTTGCTTTGAGGTGTCCACGACAAAAGTTGCGCATCAGCATCTATTATGCCGCTTGCGGAATTGCGCCTGCTTAAAATTGCTGCAGCTTGCAATTCACGTTTTTGCATAACATCGTTGTAAATCTTTTTTTCGTAGCCCATCATAGACGGTGTGTAAAACATTTTGCCTTGCAAACTTGTAGGCAGGTACTGTTGCGCCGTCCAGTGATCGCGGAATGCATGCGGATAGTTATAACCTACTCCATGTCCAAAGCTTGTACCGTCGCGGCTTGCATCGCGCAAATGGTTAGGCACCTCGCCATCTTCTTTTTCAACAACTTTTAGCGCATCAAAAAATGCCATCGTACTATTTGATTTTGGTGCGGTAGCAAGATACAAACATGCATGCGAGAGCGGATAGTTACCCTCAGGAAAACCTATGCGTTCAAACGATTCTGCGCAAGAGATTACAACTTGCAATGCCAGAGGATCGGCAAGTCCTACATCTTCACTTGCTAAAATAATCATACGCCTAAAAATAAAAGCAGGGTCTTCGCCGGATTGCACCATTTTTGCAAGCCAGTACAAACTTGCATCAGGATCGCTGCCGCGTACACTTTTTATAAATGCGCTGATCGTATCAAAATGATAGTCGCCGTCTTTGTCGTATAACACGGCGCGTTTTTGTATGCTGTCTTCTGCCGCTTGCAATGTGATTGTAATTGTGCTTTGCGGTGCAGGCGGCCAACACGGCGGCGTGGTTTCTACTACAAGTTCCAGTGCATTTAAAAGACATCGGGCATCACCGCTGGAAACTTCTACCAAATGTTCAAGTGCCCCTTGCGCAAATTGTACATTCCAATTTCCATAGCCGCGCTCTGTATCATGCAGCGCCGCATTTGCGGCTTTTAAAAGATCATCATTTGCAAGCGCTTTTAACTGAAAAACCCGGCTGCGGCTTACAAGTGCTTTGTTCACTTCAAAAAAAGGATTTTCTGTTGTTGCCCCAACCAAAATCACCGTGCCGTTTTCTACCCACGGCAACAACGCATCCTGCTGTGCTTTATTCCAGCGGTGTACTTCATCAACAAACAAAATAGTTTTTTTGCTGTACAGATTTTGACGTTCCTGCGCACGGTCTATAGCATCGCGAATATCTTTTATACCGGCAAGCACAGCATTCAGGCTTTCAAATGCACCCTTTGTGGTGTTAGCAATGACCCGCGCCAAACTTGTTTTGCCGGTGCCAGGCGGCCCATAAAAAATAACGGAGGACAACCTGTCTGCCGCAATAGAACGCCGCAGAAGTCTGCCTACACCCACAATGTGATCCTGTCCAATGATATCGTTAAGATTGCGCGGCCGCATACGATCCGCAAGCGGAGCATTTTTTATTGTTTCATTTTGTTGTGCGCCGGAAAAAAGGTCCATAAATCCTTTACCAGTCTACATTAAAACCCTGTGTATTGATAGTCAGCGGTAC
>BTID01000126.1:0-5174 GCA_036245275.1 Termitinemataceae bacterium | reverse complement strand
ACTGGATTTTTAGCAGGCAAAGATATTGGGGAGAGCCTATTCCTTTGGTACATTGCCCAAAATGCGGAACTGTTGCCGTGCCGGAGGCAGAATTGCCTTTAAAATTGCCGGATGTAGAGTCATATACGCCTTCAGGAACGGGGGAATCGCCGCTTGCCAATATAGGCAGTTGGGTAAATACAAAGTGTCCTAAGTGCGGGGGGGATGCAAAACGCGAAACTAATACTATGCCGCAATGGGCAGGCAGTTGCTGGTACTATCTGCGCTACCTTGACCCGCACAATGAGACAGGATTTGCGGCACGTGAAAAAATTGATTATTGGGCACCGGTTGATTTATATGTAGGCGGTACAGAACATGCCGTTTTGCATCTTTTATACAGCAGATTTTGGCATAAGGTCCTATTTGATTTGGGGCTTGTAAATACAAACGAGCCGTTCCGCCGCCTGATAAACCAAGGTATGATCTTGGGTCAAGATAATCAAAAAATGAGTAAAAGCCGAGGTAATGTTGTTAATCCTGACGACATAATAAAAGAGTTTGGTGCCGATGCAATGCGTGTTTACGAAATGTTTATGGGTCCTCTTACAGTAAGTAAACCTTGGATGACGGCTGGTTTGGTGGGTGTTTCGCGCTTTTTAGAACGCCTTTGGGCGATAGGCGAGAAGTTTGGGGGCGTTACGGGGGAATCCCCCGTTGGGGGGGTAGCGGAAGCGCTTGCGCTGGAGCGAGGGGGGCTCTCCCCCCTTACTGACATTACTAAACTTTTGCACAAAACCATAAAAAAGGTAACAGAGGACACTGAAAACCTTAATTTTAACACTGCAATATCGGCTATGATGGTCTATTCAACGGAGCTTGCAAAAGAAATTGACAAACTAGTAACTATTGACCGTTTACTATGGACACCTTTGTGGCAGCCGCTTGTGATTATGGCTGCCTCTTATGCGCCGCACCTTTGCGAGGAGCTATGGCAGAAGTGCGGTCATACCGAATCTGTGTCGAATGCTGCATGGCCTCTCTTTGACGCAGAGCTTGCAAAAGATAATCAGATTACGATTGTAGTGCAAATTAACGGAAAGAACCGCGACAAGTTTACTGCAGGGGCAGGGACGGCAAAAGAGGAAATAGAAAAAACGGCCCTTGCAAGCGAAATAATTCAAAAATGGCTGGAAGGCAAAACACCTGCAAAAATCATTATTGTGCCGGATAAGCTTGTAAATATTGTAGTAAAGTAGATATGGTTTTGTTGCGCTTTAGTTTAAAAGGCGTCCGCCGCAAACTTGCAATTGTTGCCTGCACCGGTCTTTTTGGTGTTGCCTCTTTTGCAGGACTTTCTGTTTTAGCGGCGAATGTTTACGAAGAACCTGCTGTAAATGAGGCATCGGCATCCGGCATTGTTTATGCTGCCGCAAATTCAAACCGCGCAGGAGAGGTTATGCAAGCTCTTGCTTTGGCACATCCAAAACGCTTAAGTTCAGCTTTGCAACGCGGCGGCGATTGGGCGGTGCAGCTGCGGGGAGTGTGGTATTACTATGCAGACGGCCGTCTGTTGCCGGAACACATGAGGGATAGGGCTGGACAGTACAGCGCACAGCCGTTTTATCAATACTACGAAAAACTGCCGGAATGGAAAATGCCTAGCCAAGAAGATGCACAGCGGCTTGCTATGGCGGCGTCAAACAGGCAGAGCAGCACACGTCAAAACCGCTCCCAGTTTTTTTATGATGATCTTTGGAATATCCGCGATTATGACGAAGCGTGGATGCAGCAAAAAACAACACGTTTTTTTGGCAAAGATATTTTAGTTCACCATGCAATTTTAGAAGAGCTTGCACTTGTTGAGCAGCGGATCAATAAAATTGCAGAAACAAAATCTGCCGTTAAAAACTGGAAAAATAATTTGGACTCAATTACATCGTGGAATTGGCGAAGCATTGCCGATATTAAAACACGCTCTAACCATGCCTACGGTATTGCAGTGGATCTGCAAATGAAAAATCCGAACAAGCTGGAAACTTATTGGCTGTGGACAGCAGAAAAGCGCGCTGACTGGTGGAATGTGCCGTATTCGGCACGTTTAAGCCCGCCTGAAGAAGTTATCAAGGCATTTGAAGCTTACGGTTTTATATGGGGCGGCAAATGGATCTTCTACGACACAATGCACTTTGAATACCGCCCTGAGATTTTGATATTAAATGATATTCCGATTGAGGGTGAGTATTGATGAGTATTGATGGCGAGTATTGATGGCGAGTATTGATGGTGAATATTGATGCAAATTGATAAAAAACTTTTTGGCACTCTTGCCTGCGGCACAAATGTATTTGAGTTTCAATTAACGGCAGGTGAAATAAAATTATGTATTTTAGAATTAGGTGCCGCATGGCGGGCGCTTTTTGTAAAAGATAAAAATAATCATGTTGATGATCTGTTGTTGGGGTTTGATTCCGTGCAGGAATATGCAAAGCCCGGCGGTCCGTTTTTTGGCGGCACCATTGGACGGTATGCAAACCGCATTGCCGGATCTTCTTTTATCATTGACGATGTCCGCTACAGCATAACATGCAACGAGGATCGTAATTGTCTGCATGGCGGCATCTTGGGTTTTGACAAACGGTTATGGAAGGGCAGCGGATATAAAAAAGATGACGGTGTGTTTGTACGTTTTGAGTACACCAGCTCTGATAATGAAGAAGGCTTTCCCGGAATTGCCAATGCAGTTGTTACATACGGCGTAAATAAAAAAAATCAAATTACCGCCTGCTATCATGTTCGTGTAAATAAAAAATGTCCGGTAAATATAACAAATCATGCTTACTATAATTTGAATGCTCATAACAACGGATCAATTTTAGATCATAAACTAAAATTAAATTCATCTTATTATTTGCCTGTAAATGACCGGCAAATTCCAAGCGGCGAAATTAAAAGTGCTGCCGGTACTTGCTTTGATTTTTTACAAACACGTCCTATACAAAATGAATATGATCATTGTTTTGTTGTTGAAGGCGTTGCAGGAACATTACGTGATTGTGCTGTTATTTATGCGCCGCAGAACGGCCGTTTTCTAAAAGTTGCAACAACTGCCCCGGGTGTACAATTTTATACGGGTAACTCCCTAGATAAGGTTTGCGGTAAGGGCGGGGCTGTATATGAGCGTAATGCAGGCTTTTGTATAGAAACACAAAATTTTCCTGACGCGCCGAATCAAGCGCATTTTCCATCTGCAATTTATTCTCCTGATAAAGATTATCATGAAGAAACTGTTTTTGAATTCTCTGTTGTGTAAAAAAAATACAAAGGCATCGATTTTTATTTGTAAATATCTTTTAGTGCATTTAAATATGTGTTGTACAAATTATATGATTCGTTGTAGATATCAACATTTTTTGCATTAGGAAGAACATCATCATCTTTGCTGATTTTTACATGCTCTGCGCAAATAGATTCTATTGTTGCCGCAGTGTTGCCGTTTTTAATTTCCATACACCACAATGCCTGCAACGCGCCGCCTAATGCTGCCGATTCACTAATCAACGGCTGCTTAACCGGCATGTTCATAATGTCCGCCGCGATTTGCCGCCACAGCTTGCTTTTGCTGCCGCCGCCTATAATTCGTATCTGGCGGCCTTTAAAACCGTTGGCTGCAAAAGCTTCCGCCCCGCCGCGCATAGCAAAAATTGCAGATTCAAATGCGGCACGGGCAATGTTTTCCCTGCTGCAATTAGCTGCAGTAAGCCCCATAATACTGGCTTTGCCGTGCGGCAAATTGGGCGTACGCTCGCCGTTAAAAAAAGGCAAGTATACTACGCCGCAGCTTCCCGGTGGACTTTTTTCTGCAAGACAGTTTAATTCTGCTGTGCTGCAATTAAAAAGAGCGCGGGTTTCCTCGCTTGCAACTGTGCAGTTCATTGTGCATAAAAGCGGCAAATAACCTTGTTTGCCGCCGCTTGTAACAGATGCTGCAAATCCTGATATGCCGTTTTTAGGATCGCATAACGGCATTTGCGAATAGCCGAAAAGCGTGCCGCTTGTTCCAAGACTCATCGTTAAGAATCCATCGCTTACACAGCCTGTTCCAACCGCACCCATCATATTATCGCCGCCGCCGCTTGATACAACAGCTCCTTCCGGTATACCGAATTTTTTTGCAGCAACCGCATGAACAAAACCATTTGGTTCACTACACGGAATTATTTCCGGCAATAACGAAAATAATTTTTCGTCTATTATGTTACATATTTTTTTTGACCATGTCCCTGTTTTGCTGTTAAAAAAGGCTGTGCCGGAAGCATCGCCTGCTTCGGCATTATATGCGCCTGTTAATAAAAAGTTCAGGTAATTGTGCGGCAGCATAACATAATGTAATTTTGAAAATGCATCAGGTTTATTGCGTTTTAACCACAATATTTTTGGTGCTGTAAAACCGCTCAGCATAAGATTAGATACTTCATCAATAACCGCATCGTCACCGCCTGCGGCATCTGTAATAATTTTACATTCTTTAGTTGTCGAAGTATCATTCCAAAGTTTTACGTTATAAACAGCATTACAGTTTTTATCAAGCGGCACAAAACCATGTTGATGACCAGATACACCAATCGCTGCAATCTGCATTTTAAGTTTACTATCCAATGATGCAAAACATTTTTGCAAGCAAACATCATACCACTGTGTTTTTTGCTCACGGGTGCCGTCATTTTCTGCAATTAAGTCAAGCGGCTCTTGCGCCGTTTGCAAAGATTCTTTTTTTTCGGAATCGTAAAGCATAACTTTTATGCTCTGCGTTCCCATATCAATTCCTGCTGTTATCATAAATACCTTTTTTAAAAGACTATCAAAATACTTTTTTTTGTTCAATGACTGGGTAACTTTTATTACTCATCACTTTTCTCCTATCTTCGCTGTGTTATCTGTTTACATCTGTGTTATCTGTGGTTAAAGTATCTTAGCCGTACTTTAAAATCACCGGCTTTTGTGCAACAAAAAATAATGGCAAATTGCTAAGGCAAACTACTAATGCAATTTTAACACAGAGTTCACAGAGGAACACAGAGGAGAAGAATTTAATAATTTTTTGTTCTTCCTCCGAATTCCCTCCGTGTACCTCCTGTACCTCCGTGTTAAATTCGCCATTGTTTTTTGTTGCACCCGCCTAAAACTTAAGTTTG
>BTID01000125.1:0-5435 GCA_036245275.1 Termitinemataceae bacterium | reverse complement strand
AGCAGGAACTACAATGTATTCTTGACAACCGCCGTCAATATGAACGCCCATTACTTTTAAACTTTCGCAAATATTTCCGCGTCCCTGCCTGCATGCATAACATTTACCGCAATAAATAATAGGCTCAACTACAACGTGCGCACCTTTTTTAACTGTGCTGACACCGCCTGAAACTTCAATAACTTCACCTACAAACTCATGTCCCCACACACGCGGATACACAGCAAACGGATTTTTTCCATGAAAAATATGTATATCCGATCCGCAGATTCCAACTCGTTTAACTTTTATTAAAACATCATCGTTATTTTTTATTTTGGGTAGATCACGATCTGCAAGTTTTAGTTTGCCGGGTGTTTCAACAATACCGATTTTCATAAAATGCGTCCTCCTTTTCTTGAATTAACCTGCCAACCAGTGTAATGGAATTGTGATCAGTCCTGGGATAAATATCAGCAAGAAAACTAAAACAATTTGTGCTACGTAATACGGAATAACAGGACCTACGATTTCTTCCATTTTGACTTTACCCGTAGCGCACGCAACGTTGAGTACAGGTCCAACAGGCGGCGACGTTAATCCTAAAACATTTGCCAAAGTAAATACGATACCAAAGTATACCGGGTCAATACCTGCTGCTTTAATAAGCGGCAGCATAATGGGACACATGATCAAAATTGTAGGAACAACATCAATACAAGTACCCATCACAATGATGATAACTTGCAAAGTAAAGTTTAATAACATAGGATGTTCAACAAGTACAGCAAGTGATCTTGTAAGTTCCTGCGGTATGCGTCCAATGGTCATGT
The DNA here is from genome assembly GCA_036245275.1 of Termitinemataceae bacterium. Classification (GTDB taxonomy): domain Bacteria; phylum Spirochaetota; class Spirochaetia; order Treponematales; family Breznakiellaceae; genus BTID01. The sequence goes on along the minus strand of BTID01000125.1, from coordinate 4,623 downwards.
AGTGTGCTGCAACTTGTGCGGTTGCTGCAAGGAACATAACAACGGCCGACATTTTTGCACCTGATACAAATGCCTTAAACAATTCTTTTAATGTCAATTCGCGGTAGATAAAGAAGCCTACAAATATTGCATATACAACACAGCAAACACCGGCTTCTGTAGCTGTAAACCAGCCGCCGCGCAAACCGAATATAATAAAGATTGGTAAAAGCAATGCCCAGAATGCGTTAAAAATGATGTCAAATGCTTCTTTTACCGTTGGTTTAGGGGCAGTTGAGCGGATGTTATCTTTTGCAGATACTACAAACCATACTACACACATAATTACTGTAAGATAAACTGCAGGGGCTATACCGCCTAAAAACAGGTCCTTAATGGAAACGCCTGCAGCAATGCCGTAAATAATCATAGGCATAGAAGGCGGCATTATAGGTGCTACAAGATTTGCAGATGCAACAAGACCTGCTGCTTTTGCGCGGTTATATCCGCCGTCAACCATCATAGGAATAAGAATTGCACCTAGTGCTGCGGTACTTGCAACTGCGGAACCGACTAAACTTGCAAACATTAAACATGCAAGAATAACAACATAGCCTAAACCGCCGCGTAGACGGCCTACAAAGATATTGCAAAAGTTGATGATACGCGTAGTTAGTCCGCCGCGGTTCATCAACTCGCCTGCAACAACAAAGAATGGCAGAGCCATCATTGAAACAGAATCAGTGCCGCGCATTAACTGTTGCGCTAAAATTTGCGGGGTTGTATTATTGCCGCCAAGACACATTGCAGTACCAATTCCGCAGAATAACAGCGCATGGGCGATAGGTACACCAACTAATATAGCTCCGATAAGCAGTGCTAAAAATATAATCAGCAAAGTCATTGCTGTCATCAGCCTATCTCCTTTGTTACAGATGATGTCTCGCCATCATCCGGTACTTTAATCAAATCTGCAACAGATGCTTTAAAAAATATAAGACGCACAATATTAACGAGCGAAAGAATGACAATTGATCCGCCGGTTAGAAGACCCACGCCCCACACCATAAATGTAGGATAGTGAGTAGCTACCCACTTGTCGTGGATGTTTTGCATTGTTATGCCCCAACTACCGACTGTCAACATTCCCATCATCCAAATAATGATAAATTGTACAAGGCAATACATAATTTTTTGTGCTATTTCAGGTATGCGTGTTAAAACAGAATCGATTAAGAGATGGCGGTTATCACGCGCAGCGCCGATTGTTCCCATATATACAAGGTAAATAAACGCAATGCGCGCAATTTCTTCCGACCACACAAAGCCTTTGCCGAACTGACGAAGTACAACATTCATAAACAGCATGACAATCATGATCGCCAAAAAAACAGCCATCAAAACCTCAACTGTCTTAAAAAGGGCTTTTAAAAATTTGTCCATGCTATCCTTTAATTAACAGCTGTTACCTTGCTGATTAATTCCGGTGCCCAATCTGCATTGTCTGCAAGCAGCTTGTCTGTTAAGGGCTTAATTTTTTCTATAATTTTTGCCTTATCTTCCGGTGTGCATGGAGTAACTATCATGCCGGCATCAACAAGTTTTTGGCGGTCGCGGTCTATGCTATTGGCATATTCAACCCAAGCCTGAGCGGCACTGGCCTTTGCTGCATCTCTTATAATTTGCTGATCTTCTGCGGGCAGCTTGTCCATAAACGGCTTGCTGATTATGATTTCCATAGTCGCGATAATGTGGTTTGTTTCGTAAAGATATTTCTGAACTTCTTGGAGACCCTGTGCAATAACTGTCACCATACCGTTATCCTGACCGTCAACAACGCCGGTTTGTAGTGATGTGTACAAATCACCAAGAGGAATAACCTGTGCGCTAGAGCCTAAGTTTGCTGCAATTCCGGTATGAATTGGGTTGCTGGGCATACGGAATTTTTGTCCCTTAAAATCATCTACACTTGTCAATTTTTTATTGCTTGTAAATGTGCGGGCGCTGTTAGGTGCCCATGCAAGCATTTCGGTGCTTGGGAATACTGCATTGAAGCGTTCACTCATTTCGTCGGCAATAGGACCTGTCCAAACTTTTGCGGCATGGTCAATGTCGCGATATAGGAACGGCCAATCAGAAATCAACATAGGCATCCATTCGGTATTCATAACACTGCCTAAAACTACAACTTCGGTGGTGCCGTTACGAACCGCATTCCATTGATCGGCCTCGCCGCCAAGTATGCCGTCGTGGTAAATCTCCACTTTGTAGCGGCCGCCGGTTTTTTCTTCGACCATAGGTTTAAAAACATTGTCCATTGCCGCAGCAATAGGGTGTGTCTCCGCCCATGTATCACCAACTTTGATGACAATTTTGTCGTCCTTTTTACAGCCTGCAATAGCAGCAAGCACACAAAAAGCCATGATCAATCTTAAAACTTTCTTACACATAAACAACTCCTAGAATTTTCTGTATTTTGTTCACCCGTAATCTGCGGTAAACATTAATTCTATTCTAACATGCGCAGGGCATAAAATCAATGTTTATTTTTGTTTTATTTTTATTTCGTTTTAGCATGCCTTGCAGAATTCACAAGAAACAATTATGATGTTTTTTATAGGATACCAATAAAATATGGCAAAAATAGAACTTGTCTTTGGCGACATAACAAAACAAAAAACCGATGCTATTGTAAAATGTGCAAACGCTACACTAGTTGCAGGCGGCGGAACTTTAGATGCAGCGGTTCATAAAGCGGCAGGACCAAAACTTATGGAAGACTGTAGACGTATACGTTACGAAGAGGGCGGTTGTCCAACCGGCTGGGCTGTTGTAACGGATGCCTATAATCTATTCTGCAAAAAAGTAATTCATACTACAGGACCTATGTACTTAGGCGGAAATAACGGCGAAGACAAAGCACTTGCATCTTGTTATATTTCGTGTATGAATGCGGCGCAAAAAGAAGGTCTTACTTCTATTGCATTCCCTTGCATAAGCTGCGGCAGCTTCGCCTACCCGCCGCGAGCAGCTTGCAAAGTAGCAATAAATGCTGTGCAGGATACTTTACCTGCAACCCCAGCCATAGAAAAGGTTGTTTTTGTTTGCATTGATAAAGAAAACTATTCCAGTTACCAAGAATTTCTTTAAAGCTATTGCAAATTTTTCACAATGGGAACGCATAGCCGATATTTATTTTAACCATCTGCGAATCCAAAGCTACAGTTTTATTTATCATTCCGGCTAGCGAAAAGTTATATTGATAAGCGGTAATAAAATATAATCCGGGAACTTTGTTCACCTTAAACATAAAGCCGCCTTGTACCATTTCGCCTAATTGCAGCATACGCGTTGGATTGGTCCTTGAATTGTTGCCAATCTCTGAGACAGCATAATCATTAGTGTATATGCTGAAGTTTAAACCGGCTACGGCAAACGGAGCTAGTGTTACAACCTTAATATCAATAGGAACACTAAAACCAACACTGCCGTCAATCTGCCAATACTTTTTGGCAAACCCTAACGAAATATTTGATAAAAAATATTTGTTTTGTGCTACAAATATCGATAAAACACCACCTGGACCATTTTCTTTAATGGGGTTTTTTGGAGTGCTTATAGTGCTTAGAGTGTCTGGGTCGTATAGGTCGTAGCCGCCGGAATCACTTGTAGCACCTGCCCAGTGGTCAAATATATTGACGTAACCAAACGAAACCATTATATAGTCATCGTATTTATGGCTGGTATTTTTTTGCTTTTGCTCTTTTTCTTTCTTTTCTACCAGAGTTTTATCTCCGGATACAAAATCGCCGGCCTTATCCAGTTTCCACATGCCGAACTCCAGTACCCATGTAGTTACAATTACACGGTCCTCTGAAAATTTAAGCGGCACATTGTAGCTGCCGTCAAAGTTTTTAGAAATATCACCAAGTGTTGCTCTAAGGGTATCGGAAGTTTTTCCCCTAAAAGAATCTTCGACAAGCCAAGCTACGCTGTACTTCATAGTATCAACAGGATCAGGGACGGCATCAATTGCATCTTGAACGGTGCGGGGGGCGCGGCTAAAAGTTTCCATCATTGCATATTCACCGTTACTAGCTGTGCAAGCATTTGACAGGTAATCTGCTATAGCGGCATATACAGCTTTAGGCTCTGCCAAGCGTTTTACAAATTTGTCCAGCCGCATATCCAAATTGCTGCGGTTGGCAATTTCCGATTTTGGTTTAACAGCTTCGTTGATATAAGCAATGGCGCGGTCTGCCGGAATTGAAAAGAAAGTTGCCGATCTGTGCCGCGCACTTAGTGTATTTATTCCTGCAACAGCATAACCTGTTGGGGTACCGGCTTGCTGCACTAGCAATGGTCCGCCTGAATTACCCGGATCAACCGGCGAGGAGTGCTGAACAAATGGACCAAACTTTGCATCGCTTTTGTCGGCATCTGTAACGGGATCACGGGGAAGGCGCATGCTGGCATTGGAAATGATGCCTTTGCTGAATTGCCAAATTTGCTCTGTTCCAAGACCCGGAAAACCGGCGGCAAACACATCGCTGCCTTCTTCCGGCATAGTTTTTATAAACGGCAGCCCGCTCTTAAATGGTTTTGTGCCATCTGCAAAACTAAGGATTGCAATATCAATATCAT
>BTID01000124.1:0-5842 GCA_036245275.1 Termitinemataceae bacterium | reverse complement strand
CTTGATTTTTGAACGTCATATCTGACTCCTTAAAAAAAAGATTTATGCCTAACGGCACAGTATAAATGTAACATATATAGGGGAAAAAGGCAAGGGGAAATTTTTAAGACAAAATATTTAGGTACGGCTACGAATTAAAATCGTAAAATCGTCCGCTTGACAAACTTTTTCTTTTTTGCTAAATTATAAATATAATCCCCTGTAGCTCAGCCGGCAGAGCAAATGGCTGTTAACCATTAGGTCCGTGGTTCGAACCCGCGCGGGGGAGTAAGGTTGAGGCAACTGTTTTTTAACGGTTGCCTTTTTTTTTAGGAAAAATTCGCGGGTTCGAAGGGTTTTGCGGCGATAAAAAAGCAAGCGTTTGCGCAGCTTTTTTTTCGCAAACGCGCAAGGACGCGCGTTTAGCAAAACCAGCGGGCTGTAATGAGCGCACACGATGTGCGCGAATGAAAGCCGAACCCGCGCGGGGGAGTAAAGTTGAGGCAGCTGTTTTTTAACGGTTGCCTTTTTTTTTAGGAAAAATTCGCGGGTTCGAAGGGTTTTGCGGCGACAAGAAAGTTATTAGGCACTGTTTTCCGATAAAGTGGCATCAAGATTGTTTAGAATCGGGGAAAACCGTTCTTTGTCAATAAGGTCTATAAGGCGGGCTTCTGTAAAATGCTTCGCCTCGTCACTGAATCTGCCAATACCCACGCAAATGCCTTTACCGGCTTTGACATCTTTTAAGTGTGCATGAAAATCGCGGACAACAAGTTCACCAATAACACCTTGTGTCCTTATAAAACGGAACATAACAACATCCGACCATTTTGGAGTATCAATTTCTGCAGCAATGTCAACCCACTCATTACCATGCACCTGCGTTTTTGTAATTTTTACTTTTGCCTTTGGAAAATATCCAAGCGTAATCTTTCTGCACAGAGCGACAAAATCCGACGACGATGCCATCATAAAAATCTGCAAATTTTTATTTGAATTTAATTCTTTGTATTTATCAACCAGTATATCTGTTTCTTTATATCCCGGACTTAGTGATTGCACTTCGTATAAATATTTTAAGCCTTCGCCTATTTCCTGCAATGCCAAATGTAATGTGCCTATTTGATACCTAAGCTCAATATTTGTTTCCGGTTTCATATTTTTGTGGTGCAGTCCGATTTTAAAATCGTTCATCCCTTCCGCCTCTTGATGCGTTTCTACTTTGAACAAGCCGGATTTTAAACAAGCCTCAGCACCCCAAATGGGGTCAGGACGCAGATGAGTATATATGCGCATAGCCTGCTCTTTCTGTCCTGCCTCAGAATAACATTGGGCAAGCGTAAAAAGCGATTCTTTATCATTCGGCTGCAAATCAATTGCCTTGCGTATATAAGTTAGCGCTTCTTTATTTTTCTTTAACTTAAAATATGTATGCCCTAAAAGCCGCATAACAGGCGCTGATTCGCCATTCAACGAATATGCCTGTTGCAAAAACTGTACTGCCCTATCATAATTTTTCCGTTGGAATTCTACATTACCAATCTGATAGCTAATTTCCGAATTACTAGGAGCCATAGAGTGAGCTACCACAGAGTATCTATACGCGACATCATACAGCTGCATATTTGTCGCACATATTGACGCATAATGATTGATCAGCGCCGTATCAATTTCGCCCTTTGTATCCGGATTTTCCGCCAATGTTTCATAATTGTTAAACGCTTTTTGCCATTCCCCCTTTTCGCGGTGATGCTCTGCAATTACGAATAGTGAATATGGATCGCGGGGGTTCTTTTCAATTTTTTTAAGTGCATTTTTTAATTGAGTTTCCTTACTGATATTTTGGTTACGCTTAACTGATTTTCCTACTTTTAGATTGATGTTGACCATCCAAAAAGCAAAAAACACAGCCACAAGGATGAAGATTATTATCATAACAGGAATTAAGAACATATTTAATTATACCGATTATCGCCTTGTATGCAAACCTAGTAAATCATGAAGTATAAATTCGTCTAACGCGCTTATTGATGTTACAGGTTATTTCGTAAGAAATTGTACCGTTCTGTCTTGCAATGTCTGCCGCAGTAAAACTGCCTTCCCCGCCAAAAATGCTTACCTCATCCCAGCGCTGTACACTTGCAGCATTTCCCAAATCTACCATACATTGATCCATGCATATTCTTCCGGCTAACGGGAAAAGGTTATCTTTTATAAAGACTCTAAAATTGTTGCTCAATGCGCGTGGAAGGCCGTCTGCATAACCTACAGGTATTATTCCTACGACGGTATCTTTTTCTGCTGTCCATGTCCTGCCGTAAGAAACACTTTCTCCTTCTTTTATTTTTTTTAAAAAGACAATTTGTGTTACAAGTTCCATAACAGGTTTTACAGGAATCTGCGGTTCTAATCCGTCCGGCGGATACCCGTATAGCAAAATGCCGGGGCGCACCATATCAAACCAAGTGCGCTTGTTGGCAATTGTTGCGCCTGTATTTGCAGCAGTTACTATACCTGTTGAAATTCCTGCCTCTTGTATTGCGTTAAGCGCACCGGTAAATTTTTCAAGCTGAAGATTTGTGTATGCAATACCGGCATCTTCTGTGCTGTCCGAAACTGCAAAATGTGTAATTGTTCCTGCCAAGTTTACATTGCCAAGTGATATAATATATTCTGCAAGTTCCGCCGCATTTTCCGGTGCGCAACCCATGCGTCCCATGCCGGTATCAATTTTTAAAAACACATCAACCTTGCCGTCTTTGCAAAATGATTTTTGTGCGGCCTGTGAAAAAAGTTTTGCTGCCTCTTTGTCTGATACAAGCGGTATAAGGTTATTATCTGCCGCATACTGTGTCTCGGAGGGTGTGCATTGCGACAATAATAAAATTGGTGCATTTATGCCGGCATCCCTTAATTCCACACCTTCGTCTACAGTGGCTATTGCCAAAAAAGTTACGCCGTTTTCTAAAGCGGTCTGTGCAATTTCCAATGCGCCATGACCGTAGGCATCAGCTTTTACCGGCAAACAGATTGCAATATCACTGCCGCCTGAATGTAGATGCTCCCGTAGAACATTGATGTTGTGTATAAGATTATCTAAATGAATGATTGCCCGTGTTGCCCTCATTAGTATTTAAATTCACTTTCTCCAATGAACTCACGTAGTATACTTTGCGTAGGAACGTACTGCGGCGCTATAGGCGAGAAGTTTTCAAGAAAATCCAAAAGGCGTTCGGCCTCTGCAAATTGCGCAGTGTTAGGCAGCACACCGCGTAAAAGCGGCTCTGCATAAAAACGCAGCACAGAAATTTCATAATCAAGTGCAGAGTTAAAAACTTCATCTGTAGTATTTTGAAATTTAAAAATATGTTTTTCTGCACCGCTTTGTACAGAATCCCACATCGAAATTGTTTTTTCTGCAGAAGTTCCTCTAAAGTTGTAGTCGCGGACAAGACGGCGCAGAAGCCTGTTATCTGTTGTACTTACTCTGATATGCTCATCAATATTAAGTTGTGTTAAAGCCGACACATATATTTTAAATTTACTGTCATGGCTAATTTGCGATGTAAGTGCATCGTTCAAACCATGTATGCCTTCCACCAACAAAACATTATTTGCACCAATCTGAATAGTTGCACCTTCTTTTCGTGTTGTAGTTTTAAAATCATAAGAAGGCAGTGTTACTTTCTGTCCTTCAAATAAGGCTAAAAGCTGATTGTTTAAATATGGAACATCCAGTGCTTCCAGACACTCCAGATCGGGCATGCCGTTTTCGTCTTTAGGTGCTTTATCAGGATGCTGATAATAATCGTCCAAACTAATTGCAATGGGGTTAATACCAAGCATTTTAAGCTGTATAGTCAGCCTCTTTGCCGTAGTAGTTTTTCCGGAGCTGGAAGGACCTGCAATTAAAACAAGTTTTATTTTATCTTTTTTTTGCAGAATTTTTTCTGCAATGTCTGCAAGTTTTTTATTTTGATACGCTTCGTTAATGCGGATAAAATCACGGATTGTTTTATTTTTTACCATCGCATTTAATTTTGAAACAGAATAAACACCAACAATGCGTCCCCAGTTTTTGTATTCATAGTAAACAGAAAATATTTTTGGGCTGTCTTGGAACGGCGGCATTTTTGTAATGTCAGAAGAATCGGGAAAGCGCAATAAAAATCCTTCGTGATACGGGTGCAGTTCAAACGCTTTTAGCAACGATGTCCGCGCAAGAAGCGGCCTTGTATACATATCTATAAAGTCTTCGCATTTGTTTACAGGAATTTTCCAGCGGCAACGTTGATTTAAAAGTCGTACAGTTTTTGTTTGATCTACAGATGTAAAATATTCCGTTGCCTCATCAAAAGTCATGAATTTAAGTGTTATGGGAAGATCAGCATTTATCAAACGCTGCAGCTCCGCACTCATTGCAGAAATTTCATCCTGTGTTAATGTACTGCCGCGGCTTACCGCATAATAATATGCATTACCCAGCGAATGACCCATATATATTTTTTTGTCGTGTAAAACTTTTTCAGAAGCCTTGATAAGCAGGTATGACAATGTTTGTCTATATATCTGCATTCCGTCTTTACTTGCAATTGGAATTGTACGCAATATTGTATTTAAAGAAAGACGTGCAGAAAGCGGTCTTGCTTTATTATTTACATAAAATGCAGCGCACAAATCTTCTGCAATGCCAAGCTCTTTAACAACACTTGATAACTCCGTGCCGAAAGCGCAACTTGTTTTTGTATTCCCCTGCGGAAAACTAACTGTAATCATATCAATACTATTTCACACAGAAAGCAGGTGCAACTCCTAGCGAGTTAGACGCATATGTGACGCCATCAAAACCAGTGTTGGAGATACTAGCAAAGCTCTCCGCAGAACCGTAAATCGGTGAAGCTAACCAATAAGCTTCGTATGCGGGATTACCTAAAGAATTTAGACAATATTTTTTTAGGGCAGCAGCGGTGCTGTAAAATCCTGTAAAACTTGCTTGATTAGCTGATGTTTCAACAGATGGAACCGAACCCGCGTTAGCACCAAGCATTTCCCATTCGGTTGGTAACCACAATTTATCGGTAATTGCCTGTGCTATAGGCGTTCCATTCCCTCTACTTGCAACAAAGCGTTTTGGCGACCAAAGAACCTCATCGGGTACACCTGCGCCTTTTAATCCTGTTAAAAAATCTCCGTTAATGTAGCTCCTCATATCACTGCTTAAGTATCCGCCTGAATTTGTATTAGAAGTATTCATTATATGATTAAACGGTGCGTTCTGAAAATGGAATACTACATGCGGTGTATCGTTATCGTTTATACTGTTAAACGAATTAATTCCAACTACAATAAGACGCAATGTCCTGCCGTTTGGATTAATGGCAGTATCTAAGATTGTTGATCCACCTACCGTTAACGAAGGCAGATCAATATAGTCGCCTAAGTTGATTTCTGTTGCACCAACTGTTTCAAAATTAACTACTATGTAGCTGTGTAACGCATAAAAAGTTTTTTCTACCTCCTCGCTTGTAGGACTGCCGCTTGTGGTAATGCCGAACTTTATCGACAAATCTTGCGCATTTTCTTTGCCGGCTGGTATATTGTAAGCAGGATTCCAATTTGCGTGAAAGGTAATATCGGAAACAGGAATATAATTTTCGTCGATTTGTTCTGACCCATCTGCCGTATAAAAACCATCAAAAATATAACCGTCTTTTGTTGGCGTAGGCAAGGTATCAACTTTACTTCCTTTCGGAACTTCAATTGTAAACTTATCGTCGACAGTGTCGCCGTAGTAGAGTATTACTGTGTATGTGTATGTTCCGTTTCCACCGTTTCCGCCGTTTCCACCATCATGACCCCCTGG
>BTID01000123.1:0-5972 GCA_036245275.1 Termitinemataceae bacterium | reverse complement strand
AGTTTTGAAGTGTTAAAACAATTCTTTAACGATTTATGCAATGACCAAAACATGAAAGGTGTTATACTGGATGTACGCGGCAATTCCGGCGGTGCTGTAGATGATGTTTATCTGCTGTTAGGACCTATGATCAATCAACAAATAGAAATTGGTAAAAATAGAATAAAAAGCGGTCCGGGCAGACTTCAATACACGCCATGGACACCTTTGTATCTGTACCCTGCACCAAGCAGCTCTATACGTCCTGTAAACATTCCCGCAGGCACAGGCATCACTTTTAAAAGATCGCCTAATGCCGGCAATATTCCGGTTGTTGCAGTTGTAAATGAATTTTCAATTTCCTGTGCCGAATTAACTGCAATGGCTGTCGCTCAGATGCCAAAAGGTTACGTTGTAGGCAAGCGCACCTTCGGCGCAACAGGTCCTAGATATGATTATACCTTTGTTTCAAACGGCGGACCGTTTACTACAAACCCTGGCAACAGGACAGTAATAGAAATAACGCAAGCCGGCTGGGCAACACAAAGTGCCGCAGGTGTTAATTACGAAGGTGTTGGTGTACCTGTTACAAAAGAAGTTAATTTAAACTGGAGCAAGTTTTACGGCAGCGGCACAGGAGGCCGCGATGATCAATTAGCGGCGGCAATTTTGCGCATAGATCCTGCACATAAAATGCCATGATGTTATGTGCAATCTAAAACGTTAGGTGTAATTTAAAATGAAAAATGTTTTAAGTATAGCTGGATCTGATTCCTCAGGCGGTGCAGGTGTACAGGCAGATTTAAAAACTATGTGCGCGCTGGGTGCTTATGGCATGACAGTTATTACAGCCATTACTGCACAGAATACACAAGGTGTGTTTATGGTGGAAGATGCAAGTGCAGAAATTGTAGGCGCACAGATTAAAGCCGTGTTTGATGATATTCGTGTCGATGCCGTAAAGATAGGTATGGTATCTTCTCTACCTCTTATAAACGTCATAAAAGAGCAACTGCAAAAATACAAACCATTACATATCGTACTTGATCCTGTAATGGTATCCAAAAGCAACTGCCCGCTTTTAAAAGAAGACGCACGCAGTGCAATTAAAAATCTTGCAGGCATTGCAGAAATTGTTACACCAAATATTCCTGAGGCAGAAATACTTAGCTGCAAACAGATAAAAAATAAAGATGATATGAAACATGCGGCATTAAAAATTGCAGAATGCGGCGTTGCCAATGTGCTTATAAAAGGCGGCCACCGTATTGGAAGTGATTCCACAGACCTGTTGTTATGCAGGGGAGGCAGCTTTGTAGAAATTGAAGGCAGCCGAATAAACACACAACACACACACGGCACCGGCTGTACATTATCAAGTGCGATTGCAGTAAAACTTGCTCAAGGCTGCTCCGTAGAGGAGGCAGTGCGTAACTCAAAAGCATATATAACACAGGCAATTAAAGATTGCTATCCTGTAGGTAAAGGTGTAGGACCTGTAGGTCATCTAAACGCACTGTGGCGTTCTGCAGGCCTGCAATTCTGATATGCACTCAACCCATGCGCCTGCGGTGGCTTATTTAATTTTTCTTTCGTGTTACAATAAATTATGATTCGAATTGAAAATCTTGACATGGTTTTTGGCGCGGGTACTGCAGACGAAAACCATGCATTAAAAAATATCAACTTTAATGTTGTGCGCGGTGATTTTGTAACGATTATCGGCTCTAACGGAGCAGGCAAGTCAACACTGTACAATGCGGTTGCCGGAACTTACAAGCCAACGAGCGGTAAAATTTTCATTCACGACGACAAGGGTATATGGCGCGATGTTACAAAAGATGCGGAGTTTAAACGCGCACGTTATATAGGGCGCATCTTCCAAAATCCGCTTTTAGGGACAGCCGGAAATATGGCGCTGGAAGACAATATGTTAATCTGCCACAAAAAGGGCTATAAAGGTCTTAAAATAGGTCTAACTAATAAACTTCGCGAGGAATTTAGAAATAGACTGCGGGTTCTTGATATGGGTTTGGAAAACAGAATGACGGATAACGTAGGCCTATTATCCGGCGGTCAAAGGCAGGCACTTACACTTTTAATGACAGTTATGTCGCGTCCTAACATACTACTGTTAGATGAACACACCGCCGCTTTAGATCCGCGCAATGCAGAAATCGTTATGGATTTGACATTGAAGTTTGCGCAAGAATACAAACTTACTGTTATGATGATCACCCACAATATGTCTCACGCTCTAAAATTCGGCAACAGACTTTTAATGATGGACGGCGGCGAAGTGATTCTTGACATCAACGAAACTGAAAAACAGAAGCTCTCGACAGCAGACATCGTACAACGCTTCCGTGATATAAAAAATCAAGAGCTGGCTAACGACGAAATGCTGCTGCAATAATTATCTTTCGATTCCTTTCGATTCCTTTCGATTAGCATTTCAATTAGCACCTGTTCACAACCAGTACAACCGCGACACGCCCGATTCGAACGGGCCACCTACGGCTTAGAAGGCCGTTGCTCTATCCAAATGAGCTAGTGTCGCATTTACAAAAATTAACCACGCGCCCTTTGCAGAGCTGTGGTTAAAATCTTTTCTTTTTTTATCCCTTTGAATTCCTGATTACAGCCTGTGCACCTGCAAGACGCGCCACAGGGACGCGGAAAGGGGAGCAGGATACATAGTTTAAACCGGCGCGGTAGCAGAAGTCTATGGTGTCTGGGTCGCCGCCGTGTTCGCCGCAAATGCCTACTTTTAAGTCTGGTTTTGTGCCGCGTCCTTCTTTTATTGCAAAATTGATAAGGCTGCCGACACCGTTTTCGTCTATCGACTTGAATGGATCAACATCCAAAACTTTCTGCTCCAAGTATGACGGCACAAAACTGCCTACATCGTCGCGGCTAAATGCAAATGTCATTTGGGTTAGATCGTTTGTACCAAAGCTGTAAAAGTCTGCATATTGAGCTATGTGTGCCGATGTTAGCGCGGCACGCGGCACTTCGATCATCGTGCCTATCCTGATAGGTATCTGCACACCAGCTTTGTCCATAACACGTTTTAAGATTGCCTCTGCATTCGGGCGCAGCAATTTTAGTTCGCGGGCACTCATTACGATAGGAATCATAATTTCAGGATGCACTTTTATGTTCTTTTTTTGACATTCAACGGCTGCAAGTGCGATAGCTTCAACCTGCATATCATAAATTTCGGGGTATGTTACTGCCAATCTGCAACCTCGGTGTCCTAGCATAGGATTTGCCTCGTGCAGCTTGTCGATTTTCGGCTTTAAAACGGCAGCTGGAACACCCAAATGCTTTGCAAGTTCGGCAATTTCTTCTTTTGTGTGCGGCACAAACTCGTGCAGCGGCGGATCAAGTAAACGGATTGTTACTGCTTTGCCGTTCATTGCCTTAAAAATGCCTATAAAGTCCTTTTTTTGCAGCGGCAAAATCTTTTTTAACGCCGCTTTCCGCTCCTCTACTGTGTCTGCAAGGATCATAGCCCTAAAGTGAATTAGTTTTGCCTTTTCAAAGAACATATGCTCCGTGCGGCAAAGACCTACGCCGTCTGCACCAAACTCGAATGCGCGGGTTGCATCATCCGGCTGATCGGCATTTGCGCGGATTTTAAAGCCTAAAACATTGCCGCGCACTGAATCTTCGCGGATTTTATCGCACCAACCAAGGAATTCAATCATATTTTTATTTTCACCCATTTTTGGTTTAACAAGCGTCAATTTTGCTTCGTAGATGTTGCCGGTAGAGCCGTCAATCGTTATCCAGTCGCCTTCTTTGAACATTTTGTCGGCAATTTTAACTTTTTTGCCTTGTACCGACACACCTTTTGCTCCGACAACGCAGGGAGTGCCCATTCCGCGTGCTACAACCGCCGCATGGCTTGTCATTCCGCCTGTTGATGTTAGGATTCCTTCTGATACTACCATGCCTCCAATATCTTCGGGGCTTGTATCCTGGCGGACAAGGAGTACCTTTTCGCCTTTTGAATGCCAGTGTTCGGCATCCTGCGCGGTAAATACTATGCGTCCGCAAGCGGCACCCGGTGAAGCATTAAGCCCTTTTGAAAGCGGTTTTGCTGATTTTAATGCCTTTAGATCGATATTTGGATGCAAAAGCTGGTCGATATGACCCGGTTCTACGCGCAAAATGGCAGTTTCTTTGTCGATCCAGTTGTCTGCAACCATATCAAGGGCGCATTTTACTGCCGCAGCCCCTGATCGCTTACCGTTTCTTGTCTGCAACAGGTAAAGTTTTCCGTGCTCAATTGTAAATTCCATATCTTGCATATCATGAAAGTGATTTTCAAGTTTATCTTTTATTTCCACAAGCTGTGCATAAACGGCAGGATCGTTTTTTTCAAGCTGAGAAAGCTTTTGCGGTGTGCGGATACCTGCAACCACATCTTCTCCCTGTGCATTCATAAGATATTCGCCGTAGAATTTATTTTCGCCTGTTGAAGGGTCGCGGCTAAAGCAAACGCCTGTGCCGGAATCATCACCTGTATTACCAAATACCATAGACTGAACATTTACGGCAGTGCCTTTAAGCCCGCGTATCCCGTTTAAGCTGCGGTATTTTATGGCACGCTCGTTCATCCATGAGCCGAAAACTGCATTTATCGCACCCCAAAGTTGATCAACAGGTGCCTGCGGAAAGTCAATTTTCTTGTGCTTTTTAACGATTTTTTTATATTCACCAACAAGCTTTTCAAGATCGCCTGAATCAAGGTCTGTGTCAAGCTCAACTTTTTTTGCTTTTTTAATTGCCGTGATTGCACCTTCAAACGCCTCGCCCGGAACGCCCATAACAACATCACCATACATTTGAATAAACCGGCGGTAAGCATCCCATGCAAAACGCGGATTCCCTGTTTTGTTGCCAAGACCAACAACAGCATTGTCGTTCATTCCAAGGTTAAGGATTGTGTCCATCATACCCGGCATAGAAACTGCAGCACCTGAGCGCACCGACACCAAAAGCGGGTCATCACTATCACCTAGTTTTTTACCCATCAAAGTTTCCAAGCGGGTCAAATTCTCTGCTACAGCCTGTTTTACTTCATCGGAATATTTTTCTCCGTTATCATAGTAAGAAGCACAAACATCGGTAGAAATTGTAAAACCCGGGGGAACAGGAATCCCCAGATTCGTCATTTCAGCAAGATTTGCGCCCTTGCCGCCAAGAACATCCTTCATTTTAGCATCGCCTTCGGCATGTCCTTCACCAAAAAAATAAACATCTTTAGACATAATACACTCCATAAATATAACAATATAACATTGACGTTTGCATACTGCAAGCGTATACTTCTATTTTAAACTGCGTTTAATCTTCTTGCAACAGGGCTATAAATACACAAGGCTAAACTATTATAATATCTAAAAGTATGAACGTTGAATTGGTAAAACAGACAATTTTATCTGCCGCGCAAATTTCCGCATCCAGATCCGGCGGTCCGGGTGGTCAAAATGTAAACAAGGTTAATACAAAAATTATTTTAAAACTTAATATAAATGATCTTGGCGGTTTAAGTGAAGCGGAATTTGTCCGTTTGCGCGAAACACTGCGAAACCGAATTACTGCGGCAGAAGAGATTGTCATTTCGTCCAGCGAAGAGCGCACTGCGCGCACAAACATGGACAGGGCTTTTGCGCGTCTTACTGCAATGATCATAGCATCTGCTAAGCTTCCCAAACAACGCCGTCCGACAAAGCCGTCAAAATCTGCTATCGAAAAACGCTTAAAACTTAAGCATAAACAAAGTTTGAAAAAATTAGAGCGCAACACGCAATATGAATAAGTGCAGGCCTTTTTTAAAGTGGGTAGGCGGTAAAGCTAAACTAATTGAACAGTTTAAAAAATATTATCCTGCAGAGCTTGTAAATGGAAAACTGAATTATGCAGAACCTTTTTTAGGCGGCGGCGCTCATTTTTTATATGTTGCAGAAAATTTTAATGTC
>BTID01000122.1:0-6220 GCA_036245275.1 Termitinemataceae bacterium | reverse complement strand
CTGCGGCTTTTACAAGCACTAGAACTTTTCCGTCAACAATAAAGTCAACACGGTGTTTGTGACCCAGAGGGATATTGCTGCCCGGATAAAAGATTGCAAGCGGAACGCCGCGCTCGTATTGAACGCCATTTGCTGCTAACTCCCTTTCCAGTGCGTCAGCGTAGATTGGTTTGGTAAAGCAATTGCCAAGGTTGTTTTGCACTTTTTTTGCAATCGTAGAGATGAGGTCTGTAGTTGCTTTAAAATAAGGAGGCACTTTCATTTATGCGGCCTCCTGCAAGATGATGCATTCAGAAACGGACGGCGCCAAAAAATTTGCCTGCTCCATTCGGGGTTGCGCTCCACGCAAGTGCGTGGGATTTTGTTGCGTAGGCGTTGCTGGGTTTTGGCGCAAACTCATTACGCAGTCAAATTTTTTGGTGCCTGCTGGTTTAGATAATCTTGCAGAGGTCTCAACATTTGACGCGGGAAGAGCTTGGGTTCGGGGTTGCGCTCCACGCAAGTGCGTGGGATTTTGTTGCGTAGGCGTTGCCGGGTTTTGGCGCAAACTCATTACGCAGTCAAATTTTTTGGCGCCTGCTGTTTTGTATAATCTTGCAGAGGCGTCAACATTTGACGGGGGGAGAGAGGTTTTTGCCTGCTCTATTCGGGGTTGCGCTCCACGCGGGGGCGTGGGATTTTGTTGCGTAGGCGTTGCTGGGTTTTGGCGAAAACTCATTGCGCAGTCAAATTTTTTGGCGCCTGCTGTTTTGTATAATCTTGCAGAGGCGTCAACATTTGACGGGGGAAGAGAGTTTTGGGTATAAGTTTGCTGTTTGGGTGTGTTTGTGGTTAAAGTAAGGTGGTAATATACCGAAAATGTTAGTGAATTATGTTTGTTCTTGGGACAAGAACTTTTCTCTAAAGATACACTACCTACATGCCGAGTGTGTGTGTGTGTGTGTGCGAATTCGACATATTCAGCCTGCTAGCGGGGGTACTCATACCTTGCGCTTTCTTGCAGAATGGGGAAATTGTTGTGGTGTTGCTAAATAATGTCATATTGATATTATAGGCATAACTTGGGGAAAAAAACAAGTGGACGCAACAAAAAGATACTTACAAAATCACGCCTTACTGGTAAACTATAGTAAATGACAAATTCACTTTTACTTTCGATAGACAAACTTTTTGAAAGCACCGCATGCAAGGGGAATGTTTGCATAGGGCTTGATACCGCTGCAGAGTATATTCCGCAGGCAGCACGTAAAGATGCAGGAAATGATTTACAGGCAATTCTTGCGTATAACAGAGCAATTATTGATGCCGCCTGCGGTGCGGCTGCCTGTTTTAAAGTGCAGATTGCATACTATGAACAGCTTGGAGTAGAAGGTTTGCGCGTATATTCGCAAACGCTAAAATATTTGCGCGAAAAAAAACAAATTAGCATTGCCGATATTAAACGCGGCGATATTGCCGATACTGCACTGCGTTATGCTAAGGCTCATTTCTATGGTGATTTTGAGGCGGATTTTGTTACTTTAAACCCATACATGGGAATGGACACGCTTACCCCATGGATACAGGAAGCAGAAAAAACCGGCAAAGGTGCTTTTGTTTTGCTGCGGACATCAAATCCGGGGCGTGCTGATTTTGAGTGTCAAAAAATACTTGCGCAGTTAAACGAAAGCACTGGGCAACAGACAAAACAGAACGGCGAACATTGTTTTTTGTATGAGTCGCTTGGCAATAAACTTTCTGAATTGGCAAACGAAAAAAAAGGTAATCACGGCATGGGCATTTTTGGTGCTGTTGTAGGATGCACAGAAACTGTAGAGGCAAAAAAAATCCGCGCCGCTTTTCCTAATATATTTTTTTTAATTCCGGGCTACGGCGCACAGGGCGGCGGCGCAGATGATGCAGCGCTTTTATTGGATAAAGCAGGTAACGGCGGTGTTGTTAATGCCTCGCGTTCAATACTTAAGGCTTGGGAGGCACAAGGCGGCGGAACACAAATATCAACCATAAAGGCCGCAGCAGAAGCAGCACTTGGCGCAACTATAACAATGCGTGATGCTATACGCGGTGCAGTTTTATGACTATCGTAAAATCAAAAAAAAGTTTGACCTGTTCTCTTTTGCAAAAAACCAAAATTGCAGAAGGGATATTTATGCTGGAATTTGATTGGAATGCAGATGCTCCTGCAGCCGGACAATTCTTTTTAATAAAGCCGCAACGGACATCTGTATTTTTAGCGCGGCCAATAAGTGTTGCATCTTACAAAGTTTTAGACGGCAGTGGACGTGTGCAATTTTTTGTTGCAGAAAAAGGAATAGGAACAAAAGAGTTATGTGCAATGAATGTAGGGGAATGTGCATTTTTGACAGGTCCGCTAGGGAACACTTTTAAAAATAAGATAGCGCAAAAAAATACTGCAAAAAAAATTGCACTTGTATCAGGAGGGGTTGGCATAGCGCCTTTATATTTCTTTGCAGATGAATTAACAAATTTAAAAATAGATTATGATTTTTATTCCGGCTTTAGACATTTACAAAATGATGAATTTTCCAAAATGAAAAATCTAGTTTTTTGTGCGCAAAAAAAAATCATTGTAACCGATGACGGCAGTGCAGGAGAAAAAGGTCTTGTTACAGATTTTATACAAACACAAGATTATGATTTGATATTTTGTTGCGGACCGAAAATAATGATGCATGCCTTGCAGCAAAAATGCGCAAATACAAATACAGAACTTTATATCAGCATGGA
Source organism: Termitinemataceae bacterium (assembly GCA_036245275.1). GTDB lineage: Bacteria > Spirochaetota > Spirochaetia > Treponematales > Breznakiellaceae > BTID01. The sequence continues at coordinate 3,472 of BTID01000122.1, read as the reverse complement.
AGAACGGATGGCATGCGGCACGGGTGCATGTCTTGGCTGCACTGTAAATACTACAACATCTATTGGAAAAGCACATTGCTGCACAGACGGTCCTGTATTTAATGCAAAGGAAATAAATTTTGACTAAAAATTATTCGGCACACCCTGATACAAGTTTGACAATAGCCGGTGTGTACTTTAAAAATCCTGTTATAGCAGCATCTGGTACATTTGGTTACGGCAAAGAATATGCCGGTGTTTTTGATATAAGTATGTTAGGCGGCATTTGTACAAAAGGCTTAACTTTAAATCCGCGCGGCGGTAACAGCGGCAATAGAATTTGGGAAACACCTTCTGGTATGCTCAATTCCATAGGTTTGGAAAATCCGGGTATAAAAGCATTTATTGAACATGAATTGCCGCGCTTGCAGAATTCCGGCACTGTGGTGATAGCAAATTTGTCAGGAGGCAGCATAGAAGAATATGCAGAAGGGGCAAAACTTTTAAACGAGTCTGCAGTCGGCATGATCGAACTAAACATATCATGTCCAAATGTAAAAAAAGGCGGCATGCTATTTGGGCTAGATCCTGCTTGTGCCGGTGATGTTACTGCCGCCGTAAAAAAAGTAATAAAAAAACCTTTGATTGTAAAACTGTCGCCTAACGCTGCAGACATTAACGCTGTTGCCGCCGCATGCGTACAAAACGGTGCAGACGCACTTTCGCTTGTAAACACATTTAAGGGAATGGCAATTGATACAGAAAAAAGAAAGCCTGTATTTGATAATATTTTTGCAGGGCTTTCCGGCGCGGCAATTAGGCCTATTGCATTGCGAATGGTCTGGGATCTGTGCCATAGCCCAAATATAAATATTCCTGTTATAGGTTTAGGCGGCATAGACAGCAGTGCCGCTGCGATAGAGTTTCTTTTGGCAGGAGCGGCTGCTATACAAGTAGGCTGTGCAACATTTGCAAATCCGCATACAATGCCGGATATTATAGACGGCATTGTGCATTATATGATCAAACACCATATACAAAACCTAAGTGAACTAGGCTTATAACAATCCGTTTATGTTTTGATCTTTAATCTGTTCCACTATGCTGCGTATGTTTTGAGTTGTGCCTTTTTTGGCAACTAAGGCAACTGGTTTTAGACCATCGCCTGCACTGCGTATTACAATAATAAGATCATCACAGCCGCACACAGCAACAGGAATATCAGATAAAATAAAATTGTTTGCGCTGTCTGTTAAAAAATGCTGCTCTTGCTTATTTGTGCAAGCAGTAAGCGCTGCGTATTCGTCCCAACTGCCTATATCCTTCCAAGTAAATTCAGAACTGCAGGCGATAACACCGGTGCACTTTTCTGCGATTGCATAGTCAAAAGAAATATTTACAGTATTGTTATAAGCATTGCTAAGACCATCCCAATTTTGCAGTATCATGATACCATCTTTTTTTGTGTATGCATTTTCTTGCGGGCATTTTAAATTTTTAAACGGCAGCAGAACGGCAGGTGCATGACTCATAAATTCATTTAAAATAAAATCTGCAGAAAAAGCAAACATTCCACTGTTCCATAAAAAATTACCCGCTTTTAAATATTTTTCTGCAGTTTCTTTATCCGGTTTTTCGTGGAATGATATTACATTTAACGATGTTGCATTTAACATAGATGTTTTTTTGTTACCGCTTACCTCTATATACCCGTAGCCTGTTTCTGCGCGGCATGGCTTTATACCAAAAACTGCAAGCCCTGTGTTTTTTATATGTTCACAGAATAACAACGCTTGCCTAGTAAAAACTTCGGTAGGTTCTATTATATGATCACTTGTAAGAACCAGCATTGCAGGATTGTTTTTTTTAGAAGCAACACTGCAATAGACAGCTGCCATTGCAATAGCCGCTGCCGTATTTTTTGCGCATGGCTCCGGAATAAAAAGTATGCGTTTTTTTTCTGCAGCAGAAAATTTGTTTAGCTCTGCTTCTATAATTTTTTGATGTTTAGTGCCAGCTATGATTACTATGCTGTTTTCTTTTTCTGATTCTGTAACCGAAAAAGCCCGCCGCAGTGCTTGGCAAAAAAAGGTTTCGTCTGTACACGGGACATTTAAAAATTGCTTTGGTGTTATTGAGTTGCTAGCCGGCCACAGTCTTGTGCCTGAACCGCCTGCCATGATTATGCAATTGTCGTACATGCCATCACCTTGTTAGAAAGTATCCTGCTGCAGAAAATCGAGTACGGGGCGTTGCGGGGTGTCCCCGCACGGGGGGGTAGCGGAAAACCGCAGGTTTGCAGCGAGGGGGGCTTGCCCCCCACTATACTATTTCTTTTTTTTGCCGGTTTCTTCTGTGGGATAGGTTATGATATACTGCTGCCAACCAACGGCATTTGCTTTATCTTGTTCTATTTTTGAGCCTGTTGGGATTTTGAACACGCCCTCTCCGGCATTGTTTGTAAATGCATTGAGTTTTTTGCTATACGCCCAGAGCAAGGGATCGAATAGCACAATTACATCTGCCGATTCACCTATGCGCTGAATTGTAATGCCGGAATACCTACCTGGTTGCAAAGAACCGACAATATCCGGTGATACAACTATTCTTTTGGGTTCGGCAATAACTGTTGCAGCAACTAATCCCAGCATTATAAGCGATAATGCTAAACCAAATTTTAAAATATTATTCATACAAATCCTCCCATAATTACATGTTACAGTTTTAACACTTAATCATACAAGAATTTTCGGCTTTTTATCAAGCGGACTAAAGAAAAATTTAAATTTTGCGCGTGAATCACAAAGAAAAATGCGGTGGGTTGATTTTATTCACAGTCGATTTTTTTGTGGGTTGATTTTTTTTATTTTCATGATACAATGTATATTACTTATATTTTATAGGAGGAGGAGCAATTATGGAAGATGTTCTTGGTTTTCTAAAGATTTTTGGTTTAGAGTCCGGCGTTTTTTCTTTAGCACTTTTTTGGCTTGTCTTCTTTAAACCGCTAAAAGAAGAAGTAGACACAATAAAGGGCAATCATTTAAAACACTTGAAGGATCAAAATATGGCCATAGGCAACGCTGTTCATGCGATCCTTTTAAAGATGGATATAAGGCACCTCTAAAAACTCATGCGCCGCAATCTTGCAACACCTTTCACCGCATGTTTTTGCCAAAAATGCTCGCCATAACACCATTATGACTGCGCTTTTTGGCTTCAACCTGCGGCAAAATCTGCCGCAATCTTGCGTGCCCCTAGTATTTAGACGTGCCTAAAAAGCGAAGCGCAAAAACTACATTAAGAGCTAACTAAAGAGGCTTAGCCGCTAATGCTGGCATAGCGCATAGCGGTGTCCAAGATAAAGGGTGCATCTTTTTTTCATAGGTAAATTTCAAATAGTGTGCTACAATTAATATAGCTCTGGGAGGGGCAAATTTTATGAAAAACACAGATTACAAACAAAAAGCACTTGAAGCATGTGCAGCGGCTC
>BTID01000121.1:0-6190 GCA_036245275.1 Termitinemataceae bacterium | reverse complement strand
AAAGCGAGGAGGATTTTGAGATGTTAACAAAAGAATATCCGCAGATAGGAAAGATAGGGGTAAAGGTTAGACGTTTAAGTTTAAGGCAAAAGTTACGATTCATTGCCCTATCCCGCCAAATGCTGCGCATGGACATAGCCGACATGAAAGACACCGCCCTAGCAGAAGGCAGAGCGAAGGGTCTTGAGGAAGGTAGAACCGCAGGTCTTGCAGAGGGCAGAGTAGAAGGTCTTGAAGAAGGCAGAGTAGAAGGCCGCGCCGAAGGTCTTGCAGAAGGCAGAGTAGAAGGTCTTGCAGAGGGTGAAGCCAGAGCTAAAGCAGAAGCTGATGAAATTATCAAGGCGAAGGATGAGGCATTGTCAGAGAAGGACTCAGCATTATCTGAAAAGGACGTTGCATTATCAGAGCAAGCTGCCGAAATTGCACAGTTAAAGGCACGGTTGGCAGGGAACAAATAAAAATCCCCGCAGAGCCTGCACGTAGCAGGTGCGTGCGTGTAGCGGGTATTACACACTACGACTTGAATAACGCTATGAGTTTAAATTCTGCAAACCGTTGAATAAACAAGAGCTTGCGTATTATCATCATACTATGAAATTTTCTAAATTTTTTATTAGTACGCTGCGGGAGGTTCCTGCAGATGCAGTTATTGCCAGTCACAGATTGATGCTGCGAAGCGGCATGTTACGCAAGTTAGCAAACGGACTTTTTGCCTATATGCCTTTGGGTCTGCGTTCTTTCCGCAAGCTGGAGGCAATTATCCGGCAAGAAATGGATGCCGCCGGTGCACTTGAGATAAAGCCGACTGTTGTAGTCCCCGCAGAAATCTGGAAGGAATCCGGACGCTGGGATGCTATGGGCGAGGCACTGCTGCGTGTGCGGAACCGCGTCGGTGCAGATTTTGTGGTATCTCCAACTGCGGAAGAGGCTGTTACTGCACTGGTGCGCGAACAGCTTTCCACATACAAGCAGTTGCCTGTAAATGTGTATCAAATAAATACAAAATACCGTGATGAGATCCGCACACGCTATGGTGTAATGCGCGGGCGCGAATTTGTAATGAAGGATGCTTATTCGTTTCATGCGGACGAGTCTAGTTTGGATGCCGTGTATAATGATATGGGTGCTGCTTACCGCCGTATTTTTAAACGTTGCGGGCTGTCTGTTATTCCGGTTAAGGCAGATTCCGGCGCTATGGGCGGCAATGGGTCGGAAGAATTTATGGTGGAAAGCGAGGTTGGCGATAATACACTTTTGTTGTGTCCCGAATGTGATTATGCGGCAAATGTAGAAAAGGCTGCCTGTAAAAACGATTTTACTGAAACTACATCTGCCGGTGTAGATACAATGGAAATTATCGACACACCTAACACAAAAACAATTGACGAGCTTTGCGCCTTCTTAAAAACAGATTCAAAACAATTTATAAAAACTTTAATTTATAAAGCGGTAAATGTTGAATTGGATTTGGATTTGGTCAATAGCGAAGGTTTTTTTGCAGTTTGTATACGCGGTGATTTGTCCGTAAACGAAACAAAACTTGCTGCTCTGTTAAAAGCATCGGAAGTGATGCTTGCAGATGATGCCGATGTTGTCAGGCTCACAGGCGCGCCTGTAGGCTTTGCAGGACCTGTCAAATTGACAACTGTTCCTATCATTGCTGACGAGACTGTCCGCGCTCTAAACGGTGCAGTATGCGGCGCTTTGCAAAAAGATAAACACTATAAAAATGTTTGCTATGATCGCGATTTTAAACCGTTTATGTGCGGTGATGTACGCACGGTAGTAGCCGGTGATCTTTGTCCCGTTTGCGGAAAACCAATGTACGAAAAAAAAGGCAATGAGCTTGGACATATTTTTAAACTTGGTTATAAATATACAAAAGCCATGAATGTAAATTATCTTGATGTCAACGGTAAGACTGCAATCCCGATTATGGGCTGCTATGGAATTGGTGTAGACCGCACTTTGGCAAGTGTTATCGAAGAACATCATGATGATTGTGGAATTATTTGGCCTGTAACTTTAGCACCTTTCCATGCAGCGGTCATTCCTGTTAAGTATGACGGAGCGTGTAAAGATGCTGCCGATAAGCTTTATGCCGAGCTTACAAAATGCGGCATAGAAGTTCTGTTAGATGATCGCAGCGAACGTGCCGGTGTAAAATTTAATGATGCGGATCTAATAGGTATTCCATTGCGTGTCGTTGTAGGCGATAAAAATCTTTCGCAAAATCCGCCGTTAGTAGAATTGAAAAAACGCAACGAACCTATGGCAAAGTTAATTGAATTATCAAGTGCGGCGGATACAATTTCTAAAATGATTCAAGATGAATTATCAGCTTACTGATATTAACAACCCATTCGATGCACCGGTTTTTTTTGTAGAAAGCTGCGGCAGCACTATGGACGAATGTAGATTGCTTCTAAAAAAGTCCGCGCAGCATGGCAGCGTGTTGCTTAGCGGATTTCAAACAAACGGATACGGCAGAATCAAAAACCGAGTATGGACATCAGATAACGGAAAGAATTTATTGTTTACAGTTATTCTTAGATATTCAACATTCAGTGATATACCTTCTGCTATAACGCTTAAATCGGGTCTTGCCGTTGCCGCAGCTATTCTAAAAACAGAACCAAGTTTAGAAAACTGTATTAAAATAAAATGGCCTAACGATATTATGATTAACGGAAAAAAAGTTTGCGGTATTGTTAGCGAATGTGATGGTAAAAATGTACTTTTGGGTATAGGAATAAATACTGCACAGACTGAATTTCCTTTTGCACCTAACGCGACAAGTTTATCTATCAGTTTGTCTATGACATGCGGAAAATATCCTGAACAAAACATGTTATTGCTAAAAAATGTTTTAAATAGTTTGTACTATGAGTTGCAAGAATCGAAAGAAGAGTTGCAAGAATCGAAAGAATCGCAAAACTGGAATACACGACTTAACAGCATTCTGTTTTTAAAAGATGAGCATGTAAGGTTTTCTGCAGGCGCTGCAGAAGAAAAAAAAGTTTTTTGGGGAACTTTAAAAGCTGTAAAAGAAAATGGAGAGCTTGAAATTATTTGTGATAACATAGTGTACTCATTTGCATCAGGGGAATTGAGTTTCGATACAGCACAGACACAGCACACACCTATTGAAAAACCTATGTAAAAACCTATTGAATAAAAAGTATTTAGTTGATAGTATTAAAAATATAATAATAATATATAGGAGTTTTTATGAGTGTCCGCGCTACAGATTCTTTACTTGCAGACATTGTAACTGTTTCGGGTATTTCCGGCAGTCCAAAGATGGTTGTTTTGTCCGTTAATCCGGAAGCAAAACAGGTAACAACTGTGTGGTTTTCTTCTGACAACAAAGCTCAGCAGGGAACATTTCCTGCTTCATCTTTGGATCGTGTAGAAGTAAAAGCAGAAACAGCAAAAAAGCCTGCCGCAGCAAAAAGCAAAGCATCACCAAAGAAAAAGTAATTTAAGATTTACTGCCGCATATAATGCGGAGGAGCGTAAACTTTTTGCTTTAAAAGCACGGCACAGACTGCCGTGCTTTTTTTTAATTTGCTTAGAATTCATTGCCTACGTCGCGGAATGTCTTTAAAAACAAAGCCTTATTTTCTGAGGACATGCTGTTAAAGAAGGCATTGCCGCACACTATGCTGATTGTATCGTTATTCCAGTTATCAGCAACTATTGTCAGTTCTGTTTTTTCAAAATCTTTACCGGATAGTATGTATGGAACGGCAAGCGGCGCACCCTTTAGTGCCTGTGCTATCAAGTTATCTGTGTTATTGCTAAGCGATCCGTTGGTATAGACTTCTACATCAAAATTACCGGAATCGTTTAAGCGTTTTGCAACCTCGTGTAATGCCTTACTTTGAGTTGTAGAGTCATCCTCAGTTCCCGCAATCATAACAACAATTTTTTCGTTTTCCGCTTTATCTTTTTTCTTGCAGCTTGCAAAAATTACAGAAAAGCAAAGGACTGTGCATACAAAACAATAAAAAATATTTTTCATTAAGAATCTCATAAACCTCATGAACCTCCATTCAATATATCAAATATGGCTTTCTTATCTGCCTTGTTTACTAAGTTTACAACATCCTCATCTGTTTCCAGTTTATCTACTATGTTGCTAAGAATGTCCATGTGTTCTTCGCCTTTTGCAGCAATGCCGACTACGAAACGTACTTGTTGTCCGCGCCACTCAACCGGCTCTTTGTAGGTAATAACCACAATGCCTGTTTTGATAATATCCGAGCGGTACTCTTTTTCGCCATGCGGGATCGCGATAAGATTCCCGATAGCGCAGCTTAAAGTTTCATCACGCTTAAGCATACCTTCGATATACCGCTCCCCTGCATACCCGCCGTCCACAAGCATCTTGCCTGCACGTTTAATAACATCCTCTCGTCCTTCTGCCGGAAGATTGATAGCAATATTTTCCATTGTTAATACATCAGCCATTTTAATTCCTTTTAAAAAATAAAAATTATATCATAAAAAAATCCCCATTGCACTTTGCAGCGGGGATTTTTCTTTTTTTTAACCTTTCAAACTAGCGACAAGTTGTTCATACTCCGGTGCATTTAAGAAGTCCGTAATTGTAATAAGTCTTGCACTTGGGCAAGCTTGCTTTGCACGTTCGCTTAAATCAACATGGCAAACAATGATGTCTGTATCAGCAGGAACTTCGCTAACGGGTGAATGTGCGACATTGATGTTTAAACCGGCTGCAATTATTTTTTTGCGCAGTTTTGTAGCACCCATTGCACTTGATCCCATACCTGCATCGCAAGCAAACACGATCTTTTTTACATTAGCTGCAGAAACCGGCGCGCTATTTGTAAGACCTTTTGATTCAGCTTTCATTGCATCTTTCTTTGCTCTTTGTGCATCAAGGTCGCCGTCTTTGCCGAATATTTTTAGCAGTATCAACGAGAGAATAAATGCAACAGTGCCGCCTACAATTATGCCTAAGCCGTTAGCAATATATGTGCCGCGCGGTGTCATCATCAACTCTGCAAAAATTGATCCGGGTGAAGCTGGAGCAACAAGTCCGCCGCCAAAAATCAATAATGTTAGAACGCCGCTAAATCCGCCTGCCATCATAGCAAGAATGAGGATTGGGTTCATCAACACAAACGGAAAGTATATTTCATGTATGCCGCCAAAGAAGTGAATGATAAGTGCACCCGGTGCGCTTGATTTGCCGCTGCCTTTGCCCGCTAAACAATATGCAAGCAAGAGTCCGGCTCCAGGACCTGGGTTCGATTCGATCATAAAGTAAATTGATTTTCCGAATTCCTGCGCCTGTTGTGTACCTAATGGAGTGAACACGCCGTGGTTAATCGCATTGTTAAGGAATAACACTTTTGCAGGTTCAACAAGAACAGATGCGAACGGCAAAAGTTTATGTGCTACTAACCAGCCTACGCCTGCACCCAAAATACTGGTAAGCCAAGCAGCCGCAGGACCTATACCAAGATAACATAGAATGGCAAGAATGCCGCCTAAAATACCCGCAGAAAAATTGTTGACCAACATTTCAAAACCGGCAGGGATGCGTCCTTCAATAAGCTCGTCAAATTTTTTAATGCACCAACCGCCTAAGGGTCCTGCAATCATAGCCCCTAGGAACATAGGGATGTCAGCACCCATAATAACGCCGATAGTCGCAATTGAACCTACGACACCGCCGCGTACACCTCCGATCATTTTGCCGCCGGTATATCCAATCAAAAGCGGCAACAGGTAAGTGAGCATAGGTCCAACCATCGCGCCCAGCTTTTCGTTTGGCAACCAACCTGTAGGTATAAATAATGCCGTAATAAGTCCCCACGCGATAAACGCGCCAAGATTAGGCATAACCATAGCCGAAAGACTCCGTCCAACACTTTGAATCTGTGCTTTCATATTATCCTCCATAAATTCGATATTAATTGATTTTAAGCCCTACTGATTAAAGGTGCAAGAAAAAGAGGCGCAGTTTTGGCACAAGAGGCAAGTGCCAAAATTAAATGTTGCCCCCAAATTAACATCTTAAAAATTTCCCCTTGTCTTTTTCCCCGATATATAGTATACTAAAAGTGTGCCGTTAGGCGCAAATCTAAATTTCAGGAGATTATTATGTTAAAGAATCAAGTCTTTTTAAAGCAGTGTAAAGCAAGATGTTTTACCC
>BTID01000120.1:0-6387 GCA_036245275.1 Termitinemataceae bacterium | reverse complement strand
AAAGCCCGTCTATTATGAAAGCCGAGTCATCAATTTGGGGCTTAACGAGGATATATTACGCAAAATAGACGAGACCTATGAATTGATGGCTGCCAACGCAGATGAAAAAGATATTGAGCGAAGCAAAAGAGAACTGGGGAATATGGAAGCCATACTCAATGCTCCGCAGACGATTGAAAGCCTCTGCAAAGACATTATCAGCCATTACGAGGATAATCGGCAAAATCTTTTAACCGGAAAAGCAATGTTGGTATGCTATTCCCGCCAAATCGCCATCAACGTCTATCACAAAATCCTTGAACTCAAGCCCGGTTGGACAGAAAAGGTAAAAATCGTAATGACCGCCGGGAACAATGACCCCGAAGAATGGGGAGAAATCATCGGGAATAAAACCTACAAAAAAGACCTTGCCAAAAAGTTTAAGGATAATGACGACCCTATGAAAATCGCCATTGTGGTTGATATGTGGCTTACCGGCTTTGATGTTCCCAGCCTTGCGACAATGTATGTCTACAAACCGATGTCCGGGCACAATCTGATGCAAGCCATAGCACGGGTAAATCGGGTTTTTTCGCGAAAGAGCGAAAACGGTACAACCGAAGACAAGGAAGGCGGACTTGTAGTTGATTACATCGGTATCGCCGCAGCGCTGAAAGCCGCAATGAATGATTTCACTAAAAGAGACCGCGCAAACTATGGAGATACGAATATATCAAAAACCGCCCTGCCAAAGTTCATCGAAAAATTACAGGTGTGCGGCGACCTATTCCACGGTTTTGATTATTCGCCCTTTATGAATACCAGCGATGATGCAGAGAGGGCAAAGACCATCACTGGCGGTATCAACTTTATCCTCGGTAAAGATGAAGAAACTCAAAAGCAATTCAGAAAAGAAGCCCTATTACTGAAACAGGCAAAAACGCTTTGTCAAAGTCTTTTGGATAAAAACCAGCGGTATGAATCGGCATACTTTGAGGCGATACGGGTTGCCGTAAGCCGTATTACCGAACACGGGAAATTGTCATTTGCAGAAATCAATAAGCAGATAAATGAACTCTTGCAGCAAAGTATCAAGAGTGAGGGTGTTATCAACCTTTTTGATGGATCAAAAGAGGACTTTTCCCTATTTGACCCCACGTTTTTGGAAGAAATATCCCGCATGAAAGAAAAGAACCTGGCGGCAGAACTTTTGCGCAAATTGATTTGCGAACAAGTTAGGGTATTTAACAGGACAGATACCGTGCAAGCTGAAAAGTTTTCAGAGCGTATGCAAAAATTGATGAATGCCTACCGAAACGGTCTTATTACCAACGCCGATGTTATAGATGAACTTAAAAAGATGGCTACCGATATAGCCTCATCTCATAAGGAAGGGGATGACTTGGGGCTTACTTCAGAAGAGCTTGCCTTTTACCACGCCATCACAAAACCGGAAGCTGTCAAGGATTTCTATTCCAACGACCAGCTTCGGGAAATGACCCGTGAGCTAACCGAAATGCTCAGGCAGAGCCGGACCATAGATTGGCAGATAAAAAAATCAGCCAGAGCCGGTATGCGAATGGCGGTTAAAAAACTACTTAAAAAATACAAGTATCCACCGGAAGGCATGGAAGACGCTATTCAAACTGTCATATCTCAATGCGAACTTTGGACTGATGAGGAGTAAAACATGTTGCTATCGTGACAAAGAAAACTACGCCGCCGCCATTGCGGATTTTTCCAAAGCTACAAAGATGAGCTGTGAGTTTACACTGATTATTTTTTTGTGATAAAATTTTTATACTTTAAGGAGTTATTATATGCCGCAACGCAATTCAAATATTGCCAATTTAAAAGCAGGATACTTGTTTCCTCAGATTGCCAAACGTAAACGTGAGTTTGCAGCTCTTAATCCGCAGGCAAAAATTATCAGTCTGGGTGTAGGCAATACGACAGAGGCTGTGTTGCCGCATATTTGTAAGGCACTAGAAGATGGTGCTAAGAGGCTTGGTAAAACAGAAACATATTCCGGTTATACAGATGAAGGTTTTGAAGAATTACGTGCAAGGCTAAATAAAGTTTTTTACAACGGCATGTTTGCGTTAGACGAAATTTTTATTTCAGACGGCGCAAAGTGTGATATTGGCAGGATACAAATGTTGTTTGGTGCCGGTGTAAATACAGCCGTGCAAGATCCGTCATATCCTGTTTATGTTGACGGTTCTGTTCTTGCAGGTGCGGGGCGCTCTTGGAACGGTGCAGGATATGACGGCATTTATTATATGCCTTGCACACAGGATAACGATTATTTTCCGGATCTTAAAAATGTACCGCATAACTGTCTTATATATTTTTGTTCTCCCAATAATCCAACAGGTGCATGCGCTACAAAAGATCAATTAAAAACACTTGTTTGTTTTGCAAATAAAACAAAGTCTGTAATTATTTACGATGCTGCATATTCCGAATTTATTCGTGATCCTGCACTGCCAAAAAGTATTTATCAAATTGATGGTGCTGAAACTTGTGCTATCGAAATAAATTCTTTTTCTAAACCGGCAGGATTTACCGGCGTGCGGCTTGGCTGGAGCATTGTGCCAAAAGCATTAAAATATTCCTCAGGCGAATGTATCAACAGTGATTGGGCGCGGATAAACTCCACAATATTTAACGGAGCATCTAACATTGCGCAGTGGGGAGCGATCGCCGCTTTAGATGAGGCAGGATTAGCAGAGATACGGCAGCTTACGGATTTTTATTTAGGCAATGCAAAATTGATACGCAGTGTACTGCAAGAAAAAAACATAATATGTATTGGCGGCGAAAACTCACCATATATTTGGGCTCACTTCCCCGGTAAAGACAGTTGGGATGTCTTTACAGACATACTTGAAAAATGCCATGTTGTAACAACACCAGGTTCAGGATTCGGTTCAGCCGGTCAATCTTTTATACGGTTTTCCGCATTTGGACACCGTGCAGATGTAGAAGAAGCCTGTGAGCGCCTTAAAAGATTCTAACGAAATCCATAAAGATTTTGAAAAGGCGTTGGAAGCATATCCGCAAGAAGCGCGTAACGAAATATTTTTTGTTATGCAAAGTATAGGGGACAATACAGATCGCACAATCGGTACCGCCGCTATTTTAGCTTTTTTAAAACTTGATCCTCAATGTATTAAAGCTGCTCTTTTGTTGGATATTTTTCCGATTGCCGCTTGTGGGCAACAAGACGCAAAAAATTTAGCAGACAAAACAATTTATGAAATTGCGGAAAATGCACACAGTGCCATTCATATTTCCACAAAAGAAAGGACAATTGCAGAAGCAGAAAGAATCCGCAAGATGATCTTTGCAATGGTAAAAGATATTCGTGTAATTTATATTTGTCTTGCATACAAACTGCAAACCATGCGTACTCTTGGAACAAGCAACACTGTGCATACCGGTGAAGACAAAGAGGATATGCACAAACTCTACGCACAGGAATGTCTTACCGTTTATGCACCGCTTGCAAACAGACTTGGTTTAAGCCGCATAAAAGATGAAATGGAAGACCTCTGCCTAAAACATATCAACAGGGAAGCATTTAACCACATAAAAGATATTGTAGCTTTAAAATATTCACAAAGGCAGAATTTTTTAAAATCTGTACAAGAACAAATAATAAGCGAAGCCAAAAAAAACAATATTGATATACAAGTAGAGAGCAGGGCAAAACATTTTTATTCGATATATCAAAAGATGCGTAAGCGGCAAAAAGAAGCAGGTGAACTTTACGACCTATTTGGATTGCGGATATTATGCGGCACTCCCGAAACTTGTTATACACTTCTTGGTGTTGTACACAAATTGTGGAAACCTGTTGACGGACGTTTTAAAGATTATATCGCTATGCCTAAAGCAAACGGCTACCAAAGTCTGCATACAACTGTTCTGGCATTTGATACAAGCTGCATCACATACGGCGGCGGTAATATGCTGGAGATTCAAATTAGAACGGATGATATGCACAGGACAGCCGAATATGGTTTTGCAAGCCACTGGCTTTATAAAAAAGGCAAAAGCTCAGAAGTAGTAAAGAATGATGATCTGCCGATTGTAAATACACTAATGCAAATTGTAGAAAGTTCTATTGCAAATGAAGCTACTATCCTGTTAGATGAAATAAAAAAGGAAATATTAAAAGATTCAATTTATGTCTGGACACCGCAAGGTAAGGTTATAGAACTTCCACAGGGTGCAGTACCTATTGATTTTGCATATAGTATACACAGCGAAGTAGGAGACCACTGTTTGCTCTCAAAAGCAAATGGAATCATCATTCCTTTACATAGTGAATTACAGAATACACAAATTGTAGAAATTGTAACATCACAAAATGCTCACCCAAATAGTAATTGGTTACAAATTGCAAAGACATCAAAAGCACGCAGCAAGATACGTGCATATCTTGCACTGGCAGAAAGCGAGTCAACAAAAAATACAGCAAAGAAAAAAACGGAAGAAAAAACATCCGGAAAACAAAATGAACAAGTACCGGAAAATGACAGTGCGTTTAACCGCACAACAAATCAAATTACAACACTGCGCAGATCAATAAATCCATTACGTGTACGTGTAGAAGAAGAAAAAAATTTGCTGTCGCGTTTTGCAAAATGCTGCAACCCTATATTAGGTGATCCGATTATAGGATATGTTTCGCGCACAAGAGGCATCATTATTCACAGGCGCAGCTGTAAATCAATTTTGCACATAAAAGATTTTGCAGAACGCAGCATAGAAACCGAATGGGAACACACAGACGAACAAATTACACGGATCAAAGTAGAGTCAAAACACTGTGATGATTTCTTTTCCGAAATCGACAGCACCATAAAAAAATCCGGCGGCACACTTATAGAAGGCCGCACAGAAGAGAGAGACGGCATAACAACCGGATTTTTTACACTGCATGTAGAAAATGCCTGCGCAGTTAAAAAGCTGCTAAAGGGTATCCGCACCCTGCCAAACGTGCTTAACATCAGAGTTTTGGAATTATAAAATTTTAGACGCTTGGATTTACTGCTATTTTACTGTATGCTAAAATTATGTACAAACTTATTTCGTATCCAATAACAGATTCTGTTCCTACATGGCCTGGCAACCCGCAGTTGCAGGTAAAACGTTATGCGCAAATGGCAAAAGGTGATGTGTGCAATACATGTATGATTAGTATTTTTAATCATACCGGAACACATTATGACGGACCTAATCATTTTGTTTCAGACGGCTTACAAATTAGCCAACTGCCGCTTGATCGTTTTATTTTTGAGCATCCTCTTTTACTTGATATTCCAAAAACAAATTACGAAAAAATATGTCCCTGCGATCTGCAACCGTACGCTCTTAAAATTTCTAATTGTGATTTATTGATGTTGCGAACGGGATTTTCAAAATACCGCACAAAAGATAATGACGATATAAAACGTTTTGAAGAATGCGGTCCTGCAATTGCAAGTAGCTGTTCGCAGTATCTTGTCTCAAATTTTAAAAACTTATCCGCAGTGGCTGTAGACTTTGTTTCTATCGGATCGTTTAGCGATCAAGAGGACGGAAACCTGACGCACCAGATTTTACTTGGCGGTAAACATGCCGGTGCAGCCGGTCATTTTATCTGTGCTATAGAAGATGTAAATATGGCAGATATAAATCCTGAAAAACTAAAACGTGTATTCTGTCTGCCTATTATGGTTCTAGGCATAGATAGCGCCCCTGTTACTATTATCGCAGAGGAAGATTAAACCCTACGGCACCAAAAAAACTCCATTCCCTTGTGTTACGGCGCATGAGTTTTTCAGAGGTGCCCTTGTGTTAGGACGGTTGAGCGTCTGCAGAAAGCAGTGACTCTTCCTGCAACTGATGCAAGTTTTTGGTGTTGCGTATAAGCTCGTAGTATAGACCTTCGCGGATGATTTTGACGGCTTCTTGCAGTTGAACATCGTATTCAAGGTCGTATACCGGAGCTATTACAGTGCGGTTTTCTTCGTCGCGGATTAGGCGGCGCACCAGTGTAAAATCAAGACCGAATTCGCCGGTAAGCTGACGAGCAAAGCTATCGACAACACCCGGAGCCGCTTGTTTGTGGCTGGCAACAAAATCCGAAATCTTTTTCGATTTTATCAACTTGCCCAAGGATTCCGCCTCGGCAGAGCTGTACTTTGGAAACAAAATCTCCTTATCCGGCGGAATACCGATTTTGTCTATGTTTACATCGCTGGGGGTATAGTAACGTGCAGTGGTAATTTTAAAGCCGGATTTTTCAAGCGGATATACCTGCTGAACGGAGCCTTTGCCGAATGATTTTTCACCTATTAAGAATGCCCTGCCGCGATCCTTTAAAGCGCCTGCTACAATTTCCGATGCCGACGC
>BTID01000119.1:0-6593 GCA_036245275.1 Termitinemataceae bacterium | reverse complement strand
GAATAATCACGGTCATAGATTACGTTGCTTGGGCGTTGATTTGCTCCCGCCTCTGCAAAATAGATTCCTAAGCGTCCTTTTTTAGATCTGACAATAAAGGATGTATCTACGCCCAATCCGCGCAAAGTAGCTATGCAGGCATCCGCTATCGAGGTTTCCGGCAATGCCGTAACAAACGCCGCCTCACCGCCCATTAGGGCAAATGACGCCGCCACATTCGCTTCTGCGCCGCCAAAAATTACGTCCATGCTGCCGGGTAGGCTCTGTCTAAACCTCCTGCCGGGTGCAGTCTGCAACCTCATCATAATTTCACCAAAAGTTACTAATTTTTCTGATTTTGCCATTATTTTCCCCTTACTTGTTCTACAATTGCGCGAGCTTCTGCACAGTTTTTGCTGATTTGCACCCAATCCTTTGCTTTTATAAGGTCGCGCGGGGCAAGCCATGAACCGCCAATCGCTAAAACTGAGTCGTTTTCAAGATAATCTTTTAGATTTCCTATGCTAAGGCCGCCAAGCGGTATATATTTTATTCCAAGATGAGCATAAGGCGCATTTACATTCTTTAAATATTTTAGCCCGCCCAAGTTTTCTGCCGGAAAAAGCTTTAAAACATTGCAGCCCTTTTCGTAAGCTGCCTCGATCTCAGAGGCTGTGCTTATACCTGGCGCATAAGGAAGGCCTACTCTCTTTGCCTCATCTAAAACAGTATTATTTAAGCCGGGTGCAACACCAAATGCGGCGCCGCGTTTTTTTGCTTCGTTTACCTGATCTTTGTTTAGAATAGTACCGATACCTGCTATAATCTGCGGAACTTCCGCCTTAATTTTTGTTACCGCGTCCAGTGCTGCAGGGGTGCGCAACGTAATTTCCAATGCATTTATGCCGCTTTCCAAAATTGCTTTTGCCAGAGGCACTGCATTTTGAGCGTCATCAATGACAAGCACCGCAACCAGCGCAGACTTACCTATTTGAGCGGCAAGTGCTTCATCCATCATCATATAAAACTCCAAAATTATTTTTAGAATATTTTAGACAATAAATGCGGTTTTTGCAAGAGCCTAGCCGGCCGCACTAAAAGAGTGCTATTATGGGAGACAGCTATGCAAATTATAAAAGCACGTAGAGCAGGGTTTTGTTCGGGTGTAGAGCGAGCTGTGGAAACAGCGTTCAAAACCGCAAAAAGTTTGAGAAATACACGGCTTTACACACTTGGACCCTTAATCCATAACGATACCGTGCTATCAAAACTTGCCCATCTGGGATTTTCAACATTAGATGAGGGCGGCTTGTTTGACGGAACTTGTCTGTCTAATTTGAAAGGAGCTACTGTAATTATCCGCGCACATGGCATAAAACCGGCATTGCAAGAAGAAATTATCAGCATGGGTGCTAATATTGTTGATGCCACATGCCCAAAAGTAAGGGCAAACCAGTTAAAAGCCCGTAAATTATGTAAAAAAGATCATAGATTATGGATAGTTGGCGAAAAAAATCATGCTGAAGTGCAAGGTTTGCTGGGTTTTGCACCGGAAGCTGTTGTAATTTCATCAGTTGAAGATGCAAAAGACACAGCAGAAGAGCTATTTTTTTTAAATCGCAGCGCAAAAACTGCTGTAATTGCTCAAACTACGATTTCTAACAAAGAATTTGATGCAATCTGCGGTATCCTGCATCAATTTTTTCCGGATTTAGCAGTTTACAACACAATCTGCACAGCAACGCAGGAACGTCAGCAAGCATTACAGGAATTATGCGCACAGGTAGATGCCGTGCTTATTGCCGGCGACCCAAAATCGTCAAATACAAGGCGGCTGCTATCAATAGCCAAAGAAAACTGTAAGAATGCTTGGATTGCCGCAAACATAGATGACATCCCGCCTGAAATTTACAAATATAAAACAATCGGTTTGAGTGCCGGAGCGTCAACCCCTATGGAAGTTATATCTGCAATAGAAAACCATTTTCGTAATATTCATTCGTAACAATCGTTCGCACAATCACTCGCAACAATCACTCGTAAAACCCGCATTTAATTTTTGTTTTGCTTGCAACTGCCTCTTCTATCAGATCAGGCAGGCCGATTTCATCATAGATTTTGTTTGCCTCCTCTACATTACCGCGAAGCACAGGGTGGGGCGGGCTAAACAGCACACAACAGTCCGCAAATGGCAGTATCGAAGTTTCGTAGGTTCCTATCCGGCGGGCAATTTTTGTTATAGCTTCTTTATCCAAACCAATCAAGGGGCGCAGAACAGGAAGGGCGGCACGGCTTTCTGTGCATGTAATGTTTTCGATGGTCTGGCTGGCAACCTGCGAAAGGCTCTCGCCTGTGATAAGGCATTTACACTTTTGTATTTTTGCCAACGCTGAGGCAATTTCCATCATTGCTAAACGCAACATAATTGTTGACCATTCCGGTGCAGAGCGCTCTTTTATTTTTTGCTGTATCTCTGTAATAGAAACTATGTTGAGGTTTATACCTACCGTATACGCGCCGACAATTTTTGCAAGTTCTATAACCTTATCACGTGCCTGGTTAGATGTGTAAGGATAACTATGAAAATACACAGCATTTATTTTCATACCTCGCAACGCCATTAAAAATCCTGCAACAGGCGAATCAATTCCGCCTGACAATAACAGCATACCGCGTCCCGATGTTCCAACCGGAAGTCCGCGCAGACCATTTTGTTTTGTGTTTGCCGCGCCGTAAATATATGTTTTTTCGCGCACTTCAACATAGATAGTTACATCCGGTTTGTGAATATCAACTTTTAATTCGCTAATTGCTTTTAGAACAGCATCGCCTGCTGTGCAGGATATTTGATGAGAGTTAAGCGGAAAACTTTTATCGGTGCGCCGCGATTCAATTTTAAAAGTCCTAGCCCCTTTGCTAAAATGTAATTTTGCTTCTTCTATTATGGCGCATAACACACTATCAATATTTTTTTCTGCCTTGTGTGCGGCAGCCCAACCTGTAATCCCTGCAAGATGATTTAAAACAAATTCAACTTTCTCTGAAACTTCTTCTGCACAGTTTACATAAAATCGTCCGTCTGTATTGTTGATCTGCGCACCTGTTCCGCGCAGCATGGTTGCAAGATTGTGCAGCAACATTCGCACAAATTCTCTTTGGTTACCGCCTTTAAGAGTAAGTTCACCTAGCTTTAACAGATACAGTTTTTTTTCTGTGTTTAATTGCATAGTCGCTGAATTATGGAGAAACACGCTTGCGGTCGCGGGGAAACAGGCTGGCTTCTTTTACACTGGCAAGGCGGAATATTTTTGCGGTTAGGCGTTCGCAGCCTATTGCAAAGCCGCCGTGCGGCGGACAGCCGTATTTAAAAATTGCAAGGTAACCTTCCATGTCTTTTGCATTCAAACCAAAACGCGGCAAAACTTCCAGTTGAGCGGCATAATCGTGCTGTCTGCGCCCTCCGGATGTAATTTCAAGCCCTCTGAAAAGTGCATCAAAACTCATTGTTTTTACAGCATCAATTGGATATGTATAAAAGGGACGGTACTTGCGCGGAAACTCGTTTATAAATACAAGTTCGCTGCCTTTTTCGCGCATAGCCCAGTCGCATAAAAATCGTTCTGCTTCAGGACTTATATCAAAAATACGCGCATTTGAACCGCCTGCGGATTTTTTGGCAGCTTCCGCGCTTGCAATTTTTAGCGATTCCTCATAGGGAATTGTCGGCGCTTTATAGACCTCCTCCGGTGTTGGAACAGAGGCGCCATCTTTTTCCCATAATGCAATTTCCGGCGCATTTTTAACTGCCACTTGTTCAAAGATATGTGCTAAAACACCCTTTTCAAGCTCTATAAGCTCTGCTTCAGAGTCTATAAAAGCCATTTCAAGATCCATAGAAACATACTCGTTTAAGTGACGCGGCGTATCATGTTTTTCTGCACGGTATGCCGGAGCCACCTCAAAAACTTTTTCTATGCCGCTTGCCACCATAGCCTGTTTGTAAAATTGAGGTGATTGTGCAAGGTAAAGTTTTCTATCAAAATAGTCAACTTCAAAAAGATTCGTGCCGCCTTCTGTGCCGCTTGCAATCAGTTTGCTGGATTTAATTTCCGTAAAATCCTGTGTGCGCAGATATGCGGAAAACGCCTCGATAATTGTGGACTGCACTTTAAACAGGGCGCGTATTTTAGGATTCCGTACAGAAAGAGTGCGGTTGTCCAAAATTGCCTCTATGCCCATTTTGCTAACATCGCCGTTTACCTGAAAAGGTAAATCACTTGCAGCCCTGCTTAGAACATCAATTTTTGTAACACGAAGTTCAGCCCCTGCCGGAGCCTTTTCGTTAAGCGCTGCCTGCCCTTCCGCCCTAATTACAGACTCCAGCGGCCAGTCGCATTTTGTGTCTAACACAAGCTGAACAAGAGCGCTTCTGTCGCGCAGAATAACAAAACTAACTCCGCCTAATTCGCGAATCCTATGCACCCAGCCGCACACATAAATATCTTTTGCGCCGCTTTCTGCGGCTTCTTTTATGTCTTTTGCAAGTAACCGTTTCATCACTAAAATCCTTTAGCAAGATATGCCTATACACCATTTTATGGTATTATTTTGTTATTAGCAATAATCCGTATTTTAAGCGGACTAACAACAACAACAAAAAAAAATAAAAATTTGAAAATATTTTTTACAATGGAGTTATACAATGTGTGGAATTACCGGTTATATTGGGAACGAAGAAGCGGCACCTATACTTTTGCGTTCGCTAAAAAAATTAGAGTATCGAGGATATGATTCTGCAGGTATCGCAGTTATGGCAGATAACTCCAAGATCAATTTACAAAAATCAAAAGGTCAAATAAAGGCACTGGAAGATTTGCTTGCAGGAGCTGCCATTGACGGCAGGACAGGTATTGGGCATACACGCTGGGCTACTCACGGTGAACCGTCCGATACTAATTCGCACCCGCACACAAACGAGTCGCTCAGTATCGCTATTGTCCACAATGGAATTATAGAAAACTATTTAAAGCTAAAACAATGGCTGCAAACAAAAAATGTTGTTTTTAAAAGTGATACAGATACCGAAGTTGCTGTACACCTTTTGAATTATTTTTACAAAACAGAAAGTGATCTACCCGCCGCGAATGATTCGTCTGAAAAAAGATTTTTTAATGCTGTTGTACAAACTCTGCACAAAATTGAAGGCTCGTATGCGCTGGGAATAATTTGTTCGGATTTTACTGATAGAATCTATGCAGTGCGCAAAGACAACCCGCTGATCATAGGTCTTGGTAAAAATGAAAATTTAATTTCATCTGATGTACCGGCACTTCTTGAACATACACGACAAGTCTATTTTTTAGATGATAACGAGATTGCAGTTTTATACAGAAATCATGTTGATCTGTTTCAAGATTCTGGCGAAAAAAAATCTATACATAGCACAACTATAAACTGGAATATAGATGCCGCAGAAAAAAACGGCTATGCACATTTTATGTTAAAAGAAATTCATGAACAAGCAAAAGCACTTGGCGACACATTGCATCCGCGAATAAAAATCGAAAATGGGTGCTCTGAAATTTTGTTTGACGAAATACAATTTGATTCATCGTGGGTTAATGCGCCGCGCATAGTTATAACTGCATGCGGCACCGCATATCATGCAGCTGTTATAGGCAAATATGCATTTGAATACTTTACCCGCACGCCGGTAGAAGCCGATATTGCATCTGAATACCGTTACCGCAATCCTGTTTTTAATAAAGATGACATTTTTATTGTAATAAGCCAATCCGGTGAAACTGCCGACACATTGGCTGCTATGCGTTTGGCAAAATCAAAAGGTGCGCATGTACTTGCTATAACGAATACTGTAGGCTCTACACTTGCACGCGAGGCAGATTTGGTGGTGTATACATGGGCAGGACCTGAGATAGCAGTCGCCTCAACAAAAGCATTTACAACACAATTGATGTGCATTTATTTATTGGCAATAAAACTAGGACGTTTAAAAGGACAAATAACAGACTGTGCATATCAAACTTATATAAAAGAGCTTTTGCAGATACCGGAATCCGTAAAAGAAATTTTGAACCACACCGAGCATGCGGACTGTTCAATTAATGAAGATGTAGTTAAACGTTTTGCTTCCTTACAATTTTCAAAAACAAAAATGTTTTTTATAGGCAGACAATTTGATTATGCAGTTTCTATGGAAGCAGCCCTTAAATTAAAAGAAATAAGTTACACACATTCTGAAAGTTTTGCAGCAGGCGAATTAAAGCATGGACCTATCGCACTTGTAGATAGCAACACACTGCTTATTACCACTGCAACACAACCTGCGCTGTTTGAAAAAATTGCATCTAACATCCGCGAAGTATCATCACGCGGTGCATATAGTTTAGTAATCACAAACGAAAAAGATTCTGCATTTAAAGAAATAGCAAACGAAGTTTGGATAATTCCAAAATCACCTGAATATTTTTCGCCGCTAATTTCTATAATTCCATTGCAGCTTTTTGCTTACTACTGTGCAGTACTAAGGGGCAACGATCCTGATAAGCCGCGCAATCTTGCAAAGAGTGTAACTGTTGAATAGAAAATATGCA
>BTID01000118.1:0-6838 GCA_036245275.1 Termitinemataceae bacterium | reverse complement strand
TTCATCATCAAGAATAGGTTTAAAGCCGTATTTTACTACCTTACCTGTCTTTACAATTTCTTAAACCTAACCCCAACAACTTTGAAAAAATTATTTTCTCTCCCTAATCTCTTTTATCTCTTTGTCAAAATCTGACTCAAACAGGCGGTCTTGAACAATGCGGTATTTCTCAAATTCACTTTCGGCAAAATCTTTTGACATCTACGGCGATGATTGCGTCAAGATTATAGTGCTTCGTGTTGTAAGTTTTACCGTCGGCGGCAGTTGCCGAGAAATCCTCGGTAACTGAATTAGCATCAAGTTCGCCTTCTAAAAAGATGTTTTTGAGGTGCAGACCGATGTTATCAACTGTGCAGTCAAAGAGAGTTGCCATGAGCTTTTGAGTAAGCCATATTGTGCCGTCCTGCACACGCACTTCTATGCCGTCTTGCCCTGCCTGTTTTGTAAAAATGAGAAATTCGGCAGTGCTATTGCGAATTTCCAGAGTTGGTTTTGCGTTTTTTTTAATCATAAAAATAATTATATTGTATTCCCTAAAAAATTAACACTAAATACTGAGTTTCATCAGCAATTCGAAATTTAAATAGAACCCCACGATGCGCAAAATAAGTTTTGTATATTGACTGCTATATGCCGATAATCAGTACAAACTATTTTGTATTATTGAGGTATGTTATGAGGATTTTTATTCGTGCCGTAGGGTTTAATACCCCGCCCCTCTGGGGCGTAACAGAGGGTATTAAACCCGCAGTGCAATTCTTCGGGAGAACAAAAATACCCAGCTGCTCTGCAGCGGGGATTTTTATTTTTTCTTTGGCAATTTTTCTTGTTTGCAGTGCATCATGGGCACAAACAATGAATGATTATGGACTTGCAGAATCTTATCCTGTAGATTTTGGTGTAGATCCGGAATATTTTGACACAGATTTTGCAGAATTGGAGATTCCCATTATTGCTCAAGCCGAAAAAAGCGCAAGCGAATCAAATTCTGAAAAAGCTGCTAAGCCTAAAAAAGAAAAAAAACCAAAGAAGGAAAAAAAGCCTAAAGTAAAAAAAGAAAAGAAACCTAAGGCAAAAAAAGGCAATAGCTCTGAATCAGACCCGCAAACTTTGGAAGAAGCTGCAGCAATTCGGGACGGGGATAAGAACCCGCCTGCCAAGACTGAAGCAAATCCGCAAACAACATCACAAGGAGCGGAAAATTCAACTGGTGCAACACCAGTACCGCTATCCGGCACACCAAATCCCGCAACAAACGATACAAGACCGGTTGCCTCGCAAACATCAAACACTGCAACAGCACCGGCTACTGCACAATCATCAACTTCATCAACATCAACAACGACAACTACGGCAAGACCGCCCGCGGCACAATCATCAACTTCACCAAATTCAACTTCGACTTCAACGTCAACTACAACAAGACCGGCTATCACACAGTCAACAACATCAACTTCAACATCATCATCAACTTCACCTTCAACGGCTGCATCAAGACCCCCTGTACAAGGGACGGCTGCCTCTACAAGACCAGCAACAAGTACGACATCAAGCTCCGGCATTACACATCCTGCAACAACACTAAGCTCCCTTTCAACACCTTCTGACATAACAGGCTTTACACCCTCTGCTGGTTCTGCTTCCATGTCAACAGAGTCTGTCCGCTTGCCTGAGGACGGGTCGGTGCCTGACGTTTTAGCACTAGATGACTTTGGAAACCTAAAACTCATAGAACGCACAGATAAATCATATCAGTTTTCTGTTACAAGCATCGTTTTTAGGGGCAACGGCTCGGACTTTGCGGGCTTAGATCCCGATGTAATCGCTAAAAACAACGAAACACTGGATCGTATCGCAGCCTTTTTAAATCAGTATGCTCAATATAAAGTACGCATAGAAGGACACGCAAATCCGGTGCAAACCACAGCGGCAGGGCGCAAACAAGAAGAAAATCAGTTTTTAAAACCGCTAACTGAAGAACGCGCGCAGGCGATTGCTGATCTTTTAGTACAGCGCGGTGTTGACCGTACGCGGCTAAGCACGGTAGGCAGGGGCGGTACAAAAACCATTGCACGTATTTCAGATAAAGCCAATTGGTGGAAAAACCGCCGCGTAGAGTTTATAATGTACTACTAGGTATCCTTAGGAGAAATAGCAAAAAATGGAAAATTTTCCGCTGTATAGATGGTGGAAGGCGCAGGAAATCGAAAAAAAACTGCCGGAGAGGTTGTTAAAAAGCAGGGAAAGATACTGCGTTGCAGCTTGTTCGCGGTTCCGCACGATGAATTACCTAAAAGACCATGCTTGGGTGTTGTCGGATCAAGGGAAATGTGTTGCAGCTATGCTTCTGCACAGCAGCCGGACGCTTTTCCCTGTTTTTAACGGCAATAAAGATGTATATATACCGGCATTTTTGCTGCGTGCGCTAAAAAATATCGATATTTATGCAATTCAGGGGCTAAAACACGAAACAGAAATGCTTGAAAGAATCCTCTCCCCGCTGGGTTTTAAGGCTGTCAAGTCAAAAGAGTACAATCTGATGATGTTTGATAAGCATGCCGCCGTGAACATCAATAAAGCCCCTGCCGATTTGTTTTTAAGGATTTGCCAAAAAGAAGACCTTGAAAGACTGTTGCCGCTGCAAGAAATCTACGAAAAAGAAGAGGTCCTGCCAAGTCCCGATAAATTTGACCGCCGTGTTTGCCGTTATAACCTATCCAAAATCATAAGCAAAGGTCAATGCCTTATAGCGGAAATAGACGGACAAATCGTCGGCAAACTAAACACAAACGCCGAATCATTTTCGTGCAATCAAATAGGCGGCGTGTTTGTACTGCCTTCCCACAGGGGCAAAGGCATAGCAACCTGTATGACGGCAGCTTTTACGCGCCGCATAAGTTCAGCCGGCAAAGAAGTTACACTCTACGTAAAAAAACAAAATGCTCCGGCTGCCGCCGTTTACAAAAAATGCGGCTTTCAAAAAATTGCCGACTACAGAATTGTTTATATGTAAGCCCTTATCAACTATCCTGCATACTTATTATAATATTTATATTGATAAAATTGATGAAATTGATGAATTGGAGGTTTTTTAAATGGAAACGTTTTTTAAATTAAAAGATCACGGTACAACTGTCGGCCGTGAATTTATTGCCGGTTTAACTACATTTTTGACGATGGCTTATATTCTTGCCGTAAACCCGGGTATGTTAGGCAGCATAGGTAATGGTATGACGCCGGGGGCTGTCTTTACGGCGACTGTAATAGCTTCGGCTACGGCAACTTTGTTTATGGCGTTTTTCGCTAACTTACCGATTGCCTTGGCACCGGGTATGGGGCTAAATGCCTTCTTTACATATACCGTAGTTTTCGGCATGGGTTATAGTTGGCAGGTTGCACTTGCTGCTGTTTTTTGCGAAGGTATTTTATTTTTGCTTTTGTCATTATTTAATGTGCGCGAGGCAATAGTAAAAGCGATACCTGTTAATTTAAAAAAAGCGGTTGCAGTTGGAATAGGAATGTTTATAGCATTGATCGGGTTTAAAAACGGCGGCATAATAGTTCAAAATGATGCAACACTTGTAGCGCTAGGAAGTTTTAAGGCCGCTCCTGCAATGGTTTCGGTTATAGGCTTAATTTTAATAATTATTTTGTATACGAAAAAAATTCCCGGTGCAATTCTTTTGGGAATATTAATTACAACAGTAATAGGCATACCATTCGGTGTTACACGGCTGCCGGAAAATTTTTCACCATTTAGCATTCCTGACGCACCATTATTGTTTCAGTTTGATTTTTCACAATTTATGACATTGAAATTTTTTATTGTATTTTTTACATTCCTGTTTGTTGATATTTTTGACACGATTGGTACACTTGTCGGTGTAACGACACAGGCAAAGATTAGCAAGAACGGCGAAATACCAAACATAAAACAAGCGTTGTTGGCAGATGCAGTTGGCACTGTAGTAGGCGCAGGTCTTGGAACATCTACCGTAACAAGTTATGTGGAAAGTACAGCCGGTGTAGCACAAGGCGGGCGCACAGGTCTTACTTCAGTTTTTACAGCACTGTTTTTTTTGCTGGCATTATTTTTATCACCGCTCTTTTTATTGATCCCATCCGCAGCCACAGCCGGTGCTCTAATTATGGTTGGCTTTTTGATGATGTACTCCGCTAGCGAAATTGATTTTCACAAACCTACGGAGGGCATTCCCGCATTCTTTACAATCGTTATGATGCCGTTTTCATACAGCATTGCAGAAGGTATTGTATGGGGTATTATCAGTTTTGTGATTTTAAAATTTGTATGCGGTAAGTTTAAAGAGATTAGCACTATAACATGGGTGTTATTTGCAATATTCGTTATACGTTTTATTTTTAAATAGTAAATAGCATGAAGAAAATAATTATTTTTGCTTCTGTGCTTTTTTTTATTGCTGCGGTCAATGCTTTTTCATTTGGACTGGGGCTAAGAGCAGGTGTAATAGGACCTGATCCTATTTTTGGCGGCGGTATTTTGATTAGTCCCGCAGCCGAATCTGCCGATGCCCATTACAGGACGCCCTTGCATTTAGCGGCTAGTTTTAGTATGAGTACCGGGGCTGCTTTTTATCTTGGAGTATCGGCAGATTATTGGATTATTTCACCTGAATTGACAGGTTTTGCCCGCGGTGCATTAAGGTTTTTTTTTGGTGCAGGCGGATCTATTTCTGCAGCACCTAAATATTTCGGCATGGCAATCCGCGTGCCCTTGGGTTTGGATTTTGATTTTGAAATAATTGATTTATTTATCGAAGCTGTGCCGCAAATAGGTTTTGATTTTGTCCCTAAACTTGCGTTTGGTAGTGATTGGATTAACGGATCTATAGGATTAAGGTTTTGGTTTTGATTTTGCTTCTATGGGGCAATGATGAATAATAATAAAAATACGGAACTTTTAGATGCCCAAGCGGCTGAACGGGTTTTGATTTTAGACGGCGCAATGGGCACAATGGTGCAGCGCTATAATTTAACAGAAGATGATTACTGCGGGGCAGAATTTAAAAACCAAGATCGCCGCCTTGCAGGTTGTAACGATCTGTTGTGCTTAACAAAACCCGATGTCATTTTTGATATTCATACACAATATTTAAAAGCCGGTGCAGATATAATTGAAACATGCAGTTTTAATGCAAATGCTATTTCATTAAGTGATTATGGACTTTCAAGCGAGGCGTATAGAATAAGTAAAGAAGCAGCAGTCATTGCACATAACGCTTGCAATCAATTTATGCAAAATGAAAGGCAGCGTTTTGTAGCAGGTGTCTTAGGTCCTCTGGGAAAGAGTGCCAGCATAGCACCTGATATTGATAAGCCGCACGAACGTTCCGTAACTTTTGATGAGGTGGAAGCTGCCTACTATGATAACGCACGCGGTTTACTTGACGGCGGCGCAGATATTTTTTTAATAGAAACTGTTTTTGATACATTAAATGCAAAGGCAGCGATAGCTGCCGTGCTGCGTATTTTTGAAGAGCGTCAATGTAAAATACCCATTATGATTTCTGCTGCGCTAAGCGATGCCGCCGGCAGACTTTTACTTGGTCAGACTGTTGAAGCATTTTATATTTCTGTAATGCACTGCAAGCCGTGGTCTGTTGGTTTAAATTGTTCATTGGGCGCGGAACTTTTAAAGCCGCATATCAGGGCTCTTTCTAAAATTGCAAAATGCAAAATAAGCGCGCACCCTAATGCCGGTTTACCCGACGAGACCGGTAAGTATAACGAAACACCTGAATTGATGGCAGATCATATTAAAAAATATACCGACGAACGTCTTGTAAATATTGTAGGCGGCTGTTGCGGATCTACGCCGGATCATATTGCGCAAATTGTAAAGTGTACAAAAGGGGCTGCACCTAGGAACATTCCTGCAGATGATCACAAAACATATTTGAGCGGATTTGAGGCACTAACAATTCCGCATGGTGCAGTTTGTGATGTTCCTCAACATAAACTTACAATTGTTGGCGAGCGCGGCAATGCGCCGGGCAGTGCTGTTTTTTTAGAGTTGATTAAAACAAAACAATATGAAAAAGCACTGCGCTTGGTACGTAAAAATATAGAAGACGGCGCTGTGATTGTTGATATTTGTATGGATGACGGTCTTATAGATGCACAAAAAGAAATTGTGCATTTTGTGCATCTTGCACTTTCCGATCCTGATATTGCCCGCGTTCCATTTGTTATTGATAGCTCGCGTTTTAATGTAATTGAAGCCGCTCTTAAATGTATTGCAGGAAAAGTTATTGCAAATTCAATAAGCCTAAAAGAAGGCGAGACTGAATTTATACGCCGCGCTAGAGTTATACGCAATTTAGGCGCTGCAATAATGGTTATGCTTTTTGACGAGGAAGGTCAGGCGGAAACATACCAGCGCAAAGTTGAAGTTGCAAAGAGGTCATATAAGCTGCTTATGAAGGAACATTTTCCGCCTGAAGATATTTTTTTTGACCCGAATATTTTGGCAGTTGCTACCGGCATGCCTGAACATAATTTATATGCATTGGATTTTATCCGTGCGACAACAACTATTTTACAAGAGTGTCCGTTTGTCCATATTAGCGCGGGTGTTTCTAACCTTTCGTTTAGTTTCCGTGGCAATTGGAATTTACGCAATGCTATACACGCCGTGTTTTTGTATCATGCACAAAAGGCAGGTCTTTCTACAGCGATTGTAAATATTGCCGCTATAGGATTATACGAAAAACTGGATCCTGTTTTACGTGAAGCCATTGCCGATATGCTTTTGTGCCGAACAAAAGATGCCGCAGAATTACTTTTAGCTATTGCAGAT
>BTID01000117.1:0-7627 GCA_036245275.1 Termitinemataceae bacterium | reverse complement strand
TTTGTTGGACGAGGTTTCCGGCAAACTTAATTTTATAGCTTCTAACGGTATGCATAGTGCGCAACTTTCAACACTAAGTTTGGGTGTAGGCGAAGGCATTGCCGGCTGGGCTGCAAAAACTCGGCATTCACTGATACTGGGCAAAAGCGGTGCAAATAGCGGATATGGCGGTAGTTTATCAGGCATTTTAGAAAAAACCGGCTTTCCTGCAAAATCATTAATTGCAGTTCCCATAGAAATAGAAAATGAAAAATTGTTCGGCGTTATAGAAGTTCTTAATAAAATTGACGAAACGGATTTTGAAGATTATGATTGCCGTCTGCTTGAATTTTTTGCTGAACAATGTGCGATAGCATTTACAAATAATGCAGAATATACAAAACTGCGCGACGAGCTTCGTGCGGCGGAGGGGCAGGTAGCAAACGCGGACATAGACGGCGGCTTTAAAGCTATGATCGCCAAAAGTCCTTTAATGCAGGAAAAACTGGAAATTATCAGCCGTCTTGCAAAAACTGATTCTTCTGTGTTGATCTTAGGCGAAAGCGGTGTAGGCAAAGAGCTAGTTGCCGAGCAGATTCATTTTTTGAGCGACAGAAAAAACAAGGCCTTTATCCGTGTAAATTGTGCGGTTCTTAACGATGAATTGGCTGAAAGCGAGTTATTCGGGCATGTAAAAGGGGCTTTTACAGGTGCGCTTGCCGAACGCAAGGGGCGTTTTGAGTTAGCGCATAACGGCACGATTTTTCTTGACGAGATTTCCGATATGCCGCTTAGTTTACAGGCAACACTTTTACGTGTTCTGCAAGAAAAAACATTTGAAAAAGTAGGATCAGATTCTGCTATTACTGTTGATGTACGTATTTTAGCGGCAACAAATAAGGATATAGAAAAACTGGTAAACGAAGGGGCGTTTAGAAAAGACTTATACTACCGCCTAAACGTGCTGCCGATATATGTTCCGCCGCTGCGTCAGCGTCATGAAGATATACCTGAACTTGCCTTGCATTTTTTAAAAAAGTTTTCAGGCGATCTTAAAAAACATTTTACAGGATTTTCAGATGAAGCAATGCAGGAATTGATTTCTTACAATTGGCCAGGCAATATCCGTGAGTTGGAAAACTGCATTGAGCGCGCCTGTGTAATTGCCAAGGAAAACTGCGATGCAACAAGCGGCAATTTGATCGAAAAACAAGACCTTTTAATTTCAAAAGTAAATCAATATAATGAAGGTAAGCAGGCAAGTGAGCGCGATTTGCACACTGCTATATCTACATTCAAAAAACACTATGTCTGCACTGTGCTGGAAGCACACAATTGGAATCAGACGGAAGCGGCAAAAGCTATGCGCATACAACGCACATATTTATCCAGATTATTAAGGGAAATGGATATTAGAATAAAAGATATTAGATAATAGGAGTTATTATGGGAAACATAGAAACAGAACCAAAATTGCAGAACACAAGTAATGTTGACGGCTTTGTAATGAGTAACCGCAAATGGCTTTTGGGGATAGTTATTGCAGTTGTTGTAGTGATTGTTGTTGTTGTCGCCGCACTTATTGTTCTTGATACAATGAACGCAAAAGCAATTACAAAACTTGAAACTTATGTAACAACCTTTGATGCTGAAAAAGATAATTTTTCTGATGTAAGCAACGAAGAAGTAAAAACGCTTTTAGAAAATCTTGAATCTTTAGGCGATAAGTTTTTCGGCTATCCGGCATCCCGTGCTTTTTTGATGGCGGGTGATATTTACAAAGAACAAAATGACTGGGCAAATGCAGAGTCTATGTGGTTAAAATCTGCGGCAAAAGGCAGTAAAACACACTTAGCACCGGTAGCTCTTTTTAACGCAGGTGTCGCTGCAGAAGAGCAAAACAATGCAGATGCCGCTATTGACCATTACAAAAAAGCGTCCGCTTATGATGATTTTCCGCAGGCAGCGCATGCACAGTTTTCTATTGCCCGTATCCTTAAAGAGGATAAGAGTGATACCGAAGCTTCGCTTGCTGCTTACC
The DNA here is from genome assembly GCA_036245275.1 of Termitinemataceae bacterium. GTDB lineage: Bacteria > Spirochaetota > Spirochaetia > Treponematales > Breznakiellaceae > BTID01. The sequence continues at coordinate 5,607 of BTID01000117.1, read as the reverse complement.
GCGAGTTATTAGAAAAATGGCCTAGTGATACAGCATGGGCAAATCTTGCGCAAACAAAGATTTTGGAAATTGAGATCGAAACAGGACTTACTGAGTAAAACTAGTGCGTAACACTGCAAAAATATTTATTTTTTTTCTTTCGTTTGTTTCTCTTGCAATCACAACATGCGGCATAGAAGACTATAAATATTTGCAACCTGTTACGGACATTGTTGCCATAGACTCTAGCGGAGCTACACTAAGGCTTCCTAACACAGGGGCAACATATACAATCAGTTTTCCTGTTTACGGATCGTATCCGAATATTTCCTCTACATCACTTTTTCAGAACTACGCTATTTATTACCGGATATATAAAAGCTCACAGCTTATTGCGAACGTAAACACGCAGGATGCACGCAGCCTTGTTAACTCAACTCTTGCGTCGGACTACACAACGTTTGCACCATACACAGACATAAACAACAACAACACATCAAGTATTGATTCACTTTTTACTAACAGGCATTATTTTTCGCTTGGTTACGACGGTGCAGGTAATTTGCATCGAACCAGCCCAAATAATTCATTTTACCTGAATCCTGATCCGTATTTTATTAACAGCTACGAGATACGCACAACAACGCCTACTGTTGCAGAAAACTATGATGTCGTAGATATTACAACAGAAAAAAGTTATACCTATGCGGCTATGTACATTGTCGCCATTGATTTTAATCCGAATACACTTACTCCGATTTATTCAAACCCTTCGTTTATAAATATTTTTATGCTGCCGCAACCGTTTGAGCAAATAGCTGTTACAGGAGTAACTATACAAGCTGCAAATGCTACAACCTACCCTATATACCCGCTTAATGCGATTGTTACGCCGCTTAATGCGACAAACACGACAGTAACTTGGACATCCAGTGATGAAACGATTGCTATGGTGGATGGCGCTTGGAAACCCACAACCGCCGAAAAAACCTTATTTGGTATTGGAGACGGAAACTTCGGCCTAGTTTACGGCATAGCACCCGGCACAGTAACCATTACGGCAACAACCGCCGACGGCAGCAAAACCGCAGATTACGATGTTACCGTAACAGGAAAAGCAGTTTCCAGCATTACTTTAGACCAACCGTCTTTAAGCTTAAAAAGGGAAGTAGGTGCTGAGCACATAAAAACCCTTACAGTAACATGTAGTCCTACTGATGCCTCTAACCAAGATCTTGAATGGGAATCTGCCAATACAAATATTGCAACGGTAGTAAACAACAATGACGGAACAGCCACAGTAACCGGTATAGCCGTAGGTACAACTAGTATTAGAGTTAGAGCTAAGTATGGACCTTCGACAGCCGTACAGATATGCACTGTCAATGTTTCTAGTACAACTACAACTCCATAATGTTTATGCTTTTATAGCCGCACCTGACCATTGCCGGTAATGCGGTATTTTATGGTTGTAAGGGCATCCAGTCCCATGGGACCGCGGGCATGGAATTTTTGAGTGCTTATCCCTAGTTCTGCGCCAAAACCAAACTCTCCGCCATCGGTAAAGCGGGTAGAGGCGTTCACATAGACGCATGCGGCATCCACTTTGTTGCAAAAAACTTGGGAATGAGCCAAATTTTGGGTTAAAATTGCCTCAGAATGACCAGTCCCATAGTGATTTATATGATCGATTGCTTCATCTATGCTGTCTACCGTCTTGATTGCCAGTATAAAGTCCAAAAATTCGGTTTTGTAGTCATCTTCGCAGGCAGGTTTGACAATTAAACCGGCAGGAATGTTGCCAATTGCCGTAAAAGAACGTTCGTCGCAGCGTAATTCACAAATACCTGCTATTTTTTTTGCCAATGCAGGCATTAGCTCGCTTAAAATGCCGCTATGAACAAGAACGGTTTCTATGGCATTGCAAGCGCCGGGACGTTGAGTTTTGGCATTAAAAATGATTTCCACATAGTTATTAAGGTTGCCTGCTGCCTCAGAATCAACAAAAATATGGCAGTTCCCTTCGCCTGTTTGGATAACAGGAATGCGAGCGTTTTGCACCACGCGGGAAATTAAATTATGTCCGCCGCGCGGTATTACCAAATCAATTTTGCCGCGGGCATTTAATATTTCGTCAACATCGGCTCTGTTGCCGCTTTCTGCAAGGGCTATAGCATCTGCTATACCGCCTGATTTTTTTAGAGCCGCTGTAATTGCAGCGACGATTGCCTTGTTAGAATTAAGTGCTGAAGACGAGCCGCGCAACAGAATTGGGCAAGATGCTTTATAGGCAATGGCAAAGGCATCGGCAGTAACATTCGGACGTGATTCGTAAATTATCGCTACAACACCTACAGGAACAGTGATTTTTTCTATAAAAAGCCCGTTAGGCCGTGTCCAACCGTCTAAAACCTTGCCGCAGGGGTCGCTAAGTTTGGCAATATCTTCAATTCCGGCTGACATGCCTTCAATTCTGCTGGGATTTAATGCTAATCTGTCAATAATAGCTTCTTTTTCGCCATTTTTACGGGCATTTGATACGTCAATATCGTTTGCCGCCTGAATTGCAGCCGCACAAGCACGGATTTCCGCCGCACAAGCATGCAAGGCATCATCTTTTTGCAAGCCGCCGGCATAGGCAAGCTCTTTTTTTGCCTTATTTAATGTCAAAAATATTTGTTCAAGTTCCATTATTTGCGCCTGTGTTGCTTGAACACCAACCGCGCTATTAATATTATGATGCGGAAAAAAGGCGGTTCCAATCTTTTTTTGACGTTTTTTAATTCTTTGCGTATTTCGATATGCTGCGGACAGTGATTTTCGCATTTACCACATTCAGTACATAGCGAGGCCGTGTGCGGTGTAGCGGAAAATGCCGCTGTACTTGTTACATACTGTTTAGAGCCTTCCGTTCGATTTATTGCATAACTTGAGTTGAATGCGGAAAAACAGCCCGGTATGTTGACGTTGCACGGGCATGGCATGCAGTAATTGCAGCCTGTACAGTGCACTTTGTATGCGGCGTTAAAAGCCTCTTTAACTTGCTCAAAAACAGTTAAGTCGTGATCTTTTAGCATACCGGAATGTGCTTTATCTGCGCAGTCCAGGTTATCGCTAAGCTGTCCAGAGTCGCTCATACCCGAAAGCACAACAGAAACTTCACTTTGATTCCACAACCAGTTAAGCCCCCATTGTGCAGGGGAGCAGTCGGGGTTAGCTTTTTTAAAAGCATTTTTTGCAGCTAGAGGCAAGCCGGTAACCAGTTTGCCGCCTAGAAGAGGCTCCATAATAATGACAGGGATGCCCTTTGCAGATGCCGCCTTTAATCCTGTTTTGCCGGCCTGATAATTTTCGTCAAAATAGTTGTATTGAATTTGACAAAATTCCCAAGGATAGGCATCCAAAATTTTTAAAAATTGATTCTGGGCACCATGGAACGAAAACCCAATTTGTTTTATTGCGCCGCTTTGTTTTTTTTGTGCAATCCATTCTTCTATGCCTAGCCTTTTTAATTTTTCCCATGATTCAATATCTGTAAGCATGTGCATTAAGTAGTAATCAATATAATCGGTTTTTAATTGTTTTAAACTTTCCAAAAAAAATTTATCAAAATCCGATGTGTTATGACAAGTAATAACCGGCAATTTTGTTGCTATAAAAATTTTTTCGCGCAGATTATTTTTTGCAACAACAGCGCCTAATGCCTCTTCGCTGCCCGGATAAATACGTGCGGTATCATAATAATTTACACCCGCATTAAATGCCTTTAAAATCAGCTCCTCGGTTTTCTTTAAATCAATTTTGCCAAAGTTGCGCGGAAAGCGCATGCACCCGTAACCCAACACAGAAAGTTCTTTTTGTGTTTTTTGATCTTTTCTAAATTGCATGATTCTTTTCTCCTTTTTACATTTTTAACATTTTTTTTTTGCTTATAGAAAGTAAATAATATATCATTTGTTCAAAAATTTTTTTGATGCCGCACTAATTGCTGACATTACAGAATACCGGAATCCATGTTTTTCAAGTGCTGCCACACCTTCGATTGTGGTGCCTGCAGGCGAGCAAACATTATCTTTTATTATTCCCGGATGCTGACCTGTTTCCAAATAAAGAGCTGCTGTACCTGCGATAGTTTGTGCTGCAAGTTTATATGCGGCAGACCTGGGTAAGCCTTCAAGGACTGCAGCATCGGCAAGTGATTCGATAAATATTGCGGTAAATGCAGGACCTGATCCGCTTAATGCAGATAACGCGAATAAAAGTTTTTCGCTAAGCCATTCAACAATACCGCAAGCAGAAAACAATTTTACCGCAAAAGTTTTTTCGGTTTCTGTAAATGTTGTTTCTGTTGTAAAACCTGTAACACCGGCACATACCATTGCAGGAGTGTTAGGCAATGCAACAAGAACTCTTGCTTTAACATTACCTAGTGTTTTATAAATTGCAGCATATTGAAGACCTGCAACAATTGATAAAAGTGCCTTGCCTTCTAAACAAGGCAGCGCCTGTTCTATTGCGTCTAACGCATCTTTTGGTTTAACGGCAAGAATAATGATGTCGGCATATTGTGCGGCCTCTTTTATATCCGCCGCCAATTTTACTTTTGCTGCCTGTGCAGTGCTGCGGCCTTTTTCGTTTCTACTGCAGACAATTATATCGGCGGCATTTATCGCTTTGTTTTTTAAAATACCAAAAAGTATTGCAGAACCCATGTTACCCAATCCAATAAAACCAAGCTTCATATAAAATCCTTTTTTAATATCACAGATCCAGAGCAAACACTTTGCTCATTCTGGCTTTGTTGTAGTTTTCGCGGCGCAGTGCCGGCAGACTTTTTACATCTGTTTCGCAAAATCCCAAAAGTTCAAACCAGTCTTGAGTCTTTGTTGTAAGCACAAAAACACGCGTTAAGCCCTGCTTGCGGGCTTTTTCTATAAGGAAATGGACAAGGCGGCGTCCCAGTCCCATATCAGAATATGCCTTTTCTGCGGCAAGGGCGGCTATCTCGCCCTGACCTTCGCCCCAGTCGTGCAATGCAGCGCAGGCATGAACAGATCCGTCTATTACAAATACAACATAGTCATCTTTCTTTTTTTGTACATCTTCTGCACTGCGGCGGACAAGAATGTCCTGTTGAACAAGCGGCTCCATAATATGCAGCATATCAGGAATATCTGAATTGCGTATAACACGGATTGGTTCATATTCATCTGCATAAAGCATAGTGCCGGATCCTAAATTAGAGTATAACTCACGCAGCACAGAACCTTCCTCGCAGCCGTCAATTATATGAACACGCTCTACACCCGAATGTGATGCACAAAGTGCTAGGTTCAAAATGTTCATGCATTTTTTTGTATCGTTCCCTGCAACAGTTTGTGAATTCAATTCAAGCAAGTTTTCACACTCGTGCAAATTAAGTCTTATTATCCGGCCTTCTTTTGTCTGCTCGATATTTTCAGGCACAGTGATACTTTTTTTTTGCAGCAGATTGCCTTTGGAAACTATAAAAAGTTTTATAGCCCCTAAAGAAGCTGCAACAGATACTGCAATCTCGTCACTGGGAACATTATACGGTTTACCTACAGGACTCCAGCCAATGCAAGGCAGTACCGGAACCATTCCAAG
>BTID01000116.1:0-9244 GCA_036245275.1 Termitinemataceae bacterium | reverse complement strand
TATTTCTTCAACACAATATTCACAGCAATTCAACACAATACCTGACACCTTTTAAAATATTTTGTAGACTGTACGTTATGAATTCGCAAAATGCCGATTCCGGCTTTAAAAAGTTATATGATATTGTCCGCAGACTGCGTGCGCCTGACGGCTGCCCATGGGACAAAAACAGAATCCGCAAACTTTGCGCGGCAACCTTATCGAAGAAGCTTATGAATGTATTGAGGCAATTGACGAAGGCAGTGCGCCGCATGTGCAGGAAGAGTTAGGTGATGTATTTTTGCTTGCCTCAATGTTGTCGTATATGTACGAGCAGCAGGGCGCGTTTACTGTAGCTGATGTACTGGACGGGATAAGCGAAAAGCTGATACGGCGGCATCCTCATGTTTTCGGCGGCGAAACTGTAAAGGACAGTGATCAGGTTCTTGCTAACTGGGAAAAAATAAAAATCGAAAAAGAAGGGAGAGAGCCTAAAGATTCTGTTTTAGATGAGGTGTCCCGTGCTATGCCGCCTTTGGATCGCGCCTATAAATTGCAAAAAAAAGCGGCTAAAACAGGCTTTGACTGGAAAGATGTTAGCGGTATTTTTGATAAAATTAACGAGGAAACCTGCGAGGTAAAGGAGGAAATTGCCAAGTCGGCAGGTAAAATAACTCCGGAACTTGAATGTGAGCTTGGTGATTTGCTTTTTTCTGTGGTAAACCTATGCCGTTTTTATAAAATTGAACCTTCTGTAGCTCTAAACCGGACAAATAACAAGTGGACGGCACGTTTTAAGGAAGTAGAAAAGCGTATGAAGGCTTTAAATCTGGATATGACAAGCGAAAATGTTGACAAAATGGAACAATTTTGGCAGGAAGCTAAAAAGTCAAATGTTGCATAGCTGCCGCATAATTCATTGTCATTGCTGCGAATTTCATTTAAACTAAGGTAGCAATAAAATAAACAGGAACATATTTTGGATAATAATAAGTTAAACCAACAGCAATTAATTTTACAAGCTGTTGATGTTTCAATAGTTTTTGGCGGGCTGTGTGCTGTAAGCTCGTTTTCATGCGATCTGCGTCAAGGCGAACTTGTCGGTCTTATAGGACCTAACGGAGCAGGTAAAACGACTCTGTTTAATATCCTATCCGGCGTGTATTCGCCTACGTCAGGCGAGATTACTTTTTGGGATATGCACGGCGCTGCAAAATCAATCGGAAAAAAATCTCCGGCTATTTTAAACCGTATGGGTATTGCGCGTACATTTCAAAACATACGTCTGTTCGGCAATTTAACTGTTGCAGATAACGTACTTATTGCCCTTCATGCGGGGCGCACACAGAATCCTGTTGATGTGGTTTTCCGCCTTAACCGTTACCACAAAGAAGAACAGTTTATGGCAGATAAAACGCTGGAGCTTTTAAGTCTTTTTAAAATTGATAATAAAAAAGATGAACTTGCAAAAAATCTGCCTTACGGCGAACAGCGCAAACTTGAAATTGCCCGTTCCCTTGCTTCAAAGCCGTCGTTGCTTTTGTTGGACGAGCCTGCAGCAGGAATGAATCCGCAAGAAACTACAGAGTTAATGAATATGATAACTTTGATTCGAAAACAATTTCATATAACTATTCTGCTCATAGAGCATGACATGCGTTTGGTAATGGGGATCTGCGAGCGTCTTATGGTTCTTGATTACGGCAGATTGATAGCAAGCGGTCTGCCTGAAGAAATTAAACATAACAGTCATGTTATAAAAGCATACTTAGGATCAGATGCAGAAACAGATAACGAGGATTTTTAAATGGATAAACCGGTTAGCAAATCAATGCTCAACGTAGAAAATTTAGTTGTACACTACGGTACTATAAAAGCATTAAGAGGGATTTCGTTTAACGTTGAAGCAGGGGAGGTGATCACATTGATCGGTGCAAACGGTGCCGGTAAAACTACAACCCTGCACAGCATTTCAAATATCATAAAAAAAACCGCAGGCACTGTTTGTTTTTGCGGACAAGATATAGCTGTAAGGAGTCCGGACAAAATTGTAAAATTAGGTTTAATCCAAGTGCCGGAAGGCAGGCGGATTTTTGCAAATCTTTCTGTAAAAGAAAATTTAGAAATGGGAGCCTTTACGCGGAATGACAAAGCCGGAATAAAAGCGGATGAAGAAAAAGTATTCTCAATATTTCCGCGCCTAAAAGAACGTCTAAAACAAGCTGCCGGAACACTTTCAGGCGGAGAACAGCAGATGTTGGCAATGGGACGCGCACTAATGGCATCACCAAAACTGCTCCTTCTGGACGAGCCGTCTATGGGACTTGCCCCGATATTTGTTGATGAAATCTTTGCTATCATACGCCGCATAAACGAAGCAGGCTGCACTATTTTGTTAGTTGAACAAAATGCATACAAAGCACTAAGCATAGCAGATCGTGCATACATTATGGAAACAGGCAGCATCATAAAATCCGGTGCTGCCCAAGATTTAATAAAAGATAAAACAATAAAAGAAGCATACTTGGGCGGATAGGTTTTTATGTTAGAAGCACCCAACTTAATTTTAATAGGTTCTGCCGGCCGCAATTCCGGCAAAACATTTCTTGCAGTGGAATTGATAAAACGTTTAGCTGTCCCGTTAGCCGCACTAAAAATAACAAGCATAGAAAAGTTAGACGGTAAATGCCAACGCGGCGGCAGAGGGTGTACAGCTTGCTCGTTGAATACTGATTTCTGCATAGAAGAAGAACTATCAAAAAACGGACAACCGCCTGAAAAAGACACATCGTTATTGCTTGCAGCAGGTGCAAAAAAAGTTTTTTGGCTGCGCTGTCTGCGCTCAAAATTAGAACAAGGCTACGCAGCATTTTCAGAAAAAATTGCAGGGCCGCCGCCTTACCCGCTTGTAATCTGCGAATCAAACAGTTTGCGCAAAATAATAAAACCAAAACTCTTTATAATGATTATGAATACCGAAGGCGGCATAAAAAAAAGCGCCTCAGATGTTGCATGCATGGCAGATATAACCCTGCAAAAAAATTTTACTGATGCGGAAATTAACAATATTGTTTCTATGTGTCACAAGGAGTTATTATGATTATTGCAATAAAACAAGGTGTTTCTAACGCCGACATTCAGAACTTTACCGCTATGTTGGAAAAACAGGGTGTTGCTATCAATTTTTCGCAAGGAGCCTCCCACACTGTTATAGGTCTTGTTGGCGACACCACAGGAATTAATGCGGAAGCCATTGCCGCCAACCACATTGTTGAAAAAATTATTCGGGTGCAGGAGCCGTTTAAACGTGCAAACCGGATGTTTCACCCTCAGGATACACTCATCGACATTCCTATTGCAAATGGCAAAAAACAGAGCATTGGGAGCGGCTATGTTGCAATTATGGCAGGACCATGTTCTGTTGAAAGCCCCGAGCAAATTGTAGAGGTGGCAAAAGCGGTCCAGAAATCCGGAGCGGGATTCCTGCGGGGCGGCGCGTTTAAACCTAGAACGAGTCCTTACAGCTTTCAGGGTATGGGCGGCGATGGAATCAAGCTGCTTTTAGAAGCAAAAAAAGTAACCGGTCTTCCTATCGTTACAGAGCTTATGGATATTCAGGATCTAAAATTCTTTGACGATGTAGACATCATACAAGTGGGAGCGCGGAATATGCAAAACTTTACCCTGCTAAAGGAACTTGGACATAGCCGCAAAACCGTCCTCTTGAAACGCGGTTATGCAGCTACACTAACAGAGATGCTTATGTCGGCAGAATACATTATGGCAGGAGGTAACGAGCATGTAATACTATGTGAGCGCGGCATAAGATCGTTCGATAACGTTACACGCAATGTCTTAGACCTTGCGGCAATTCCTGCGCTTAAAAAAAAGAGCCATCTGCCTGTAATTGTTGACCCAAGCCATGCCACAGGTCTTGCATGGATGGTAGCCACTATGTCTAAGGCAGCTATAGCCGCCGGTGCCGACGGGCTGATTATCGAAGTTCACAATAACCCTGAATGTGCCCTTTGCGACGGCGAACAGTCTATAACTCCGTTACAGTTTGATGACCTTATGATCACCCTGCGCAAATATGCTGATCTGGAGGGCAAGAAGATTTAGGCTGCAGAAAACAGCAGTAATTCTGAAATTGTTTACATTTATGGGAGTATTTTATGATTAGAAAAATTATTACGATTGACAGTGAAAAATGTGACGGCTGCGGATTGTGTGTTAATGCTTGCCGCGAAGGTGCGATAGGTCTTTCCTGCGGCAAGGCCGTTCTGTTGCGGGACGACTACTGCGACGGTTTGGGCAACTGTCTTCCTGCATGTCCGCAACAAGCGATAAGTTTTGAAGAGCGCGAGGCAGCAGCCTTTACGCTTAACGTAGATTCTAAAAACGAGGCAGCCGCTGGAAAGTGTTTGCAAAATTGGCCGCTGCAAATAAAACTTGTTTCGCCTAACGCATCATATTTTAATAATTGCGATTTGTTGATCGCTGCAGATTGCACTGCATTTTGTTATAAAAATTTTTATGATGAATTTACAAAAAATCACATCACCATTATCGGATGTCCAAAATTAGATGCTGTAGATTACAGCGAAAATCTTGCAAATATATTTTCTGCAAACAACATCAAATCGATCACTGTAACACGAATGGAAGTTCCATGCTGCGGCGGGTTAGAATGGGCTGTAAAAGAAGCCGTTAAGAAAAGTGCAAAACACATTCCTGTAAAATGTGTTACACTTTCTATTGAAGGCTGTGTGTTAAGCACAGAGGAGGAATAAAATGACTTATCATTGCCCGGGTTCAGACAACATTAGAACACCAACATTAAAAATAAAAACATGTCCTGTGTGCGGCAGCGAAATCGATCTGTTTTCTGTTGATATGCAAGGCAAGTGTGAAAAGTGCGGATTTATTGCGTATAACGATACTAAAACCTGCATAAAATGGTGCAAATACGCCCGCGAATGTGTAGGCGAGGAATTGTATGATAGTATCATGGCACGGGATAATTCTGAAAATGAATAGACAGGTATTTTTAGTATCATTTTTTTTTATGATCGGATCCGGTCTTTTTGCCCTTAATTTTGACAGCGATCATAATTTTGCAATTGAAGCTGCTGCAGGTTTGTTGAATGGTCAAGCAGAAGAGATCGTTTTTTATGATTCCAGTAGTAAAGATAAATTAAGCCAGTTGCTATGGGATATTAAGCCTTTAATATATGCCGGCGCAAATTTACATTACGGCTGGCATAAAGATTCAAACTTAGTTGGTGTATGGACAGATGCCGGCATCAAGATTGGAATTCCAAACAAAACCGGTAGGATGGAAGACAGCGATTGGGATAATGCAAATAACCATGATCAGCTTACGCACTTTTCTGTCCACGATAACAGGACAAGGCAGGCAATATTGGTTGACGCTGCCGCCGGAGTTTCATTTAATATATCCAAAAAACATGTTATAAACCCGTTTTTATCATACAGCTACATGTTTTTTTTATGGACTGCAAACGGCGGTTCTATTTTATATCCTGAGTCTTCCTCTGGTCAGGCTCACAGACCTATATCGCCTTCTTCTAAAGTTGTTGCTCAATATACACAAATGTGGAACATACTTGGTTTTGGTATTTCTTATCATGGTATGTTTAACGATTATTTCGATGCCGATATTTCTTTTAAAATAAGCCCGCTTGTTTGGTGTTTTGCTGTTGATAATCATGTTTTGCGTGATCTGGTAATTACAGATGATTTAAAAGGCGGTCTTTTTCTTGAGCCTCTTTTTACTCTTTCGTGGACACCAAAGAATTTTTTTAGACTGTCTATGTCTGCCTCGTATAGACATATACTAGGTACACGCGGCAATAGCACATACAAAGAGCGTGAAAAAACTTCTAAATATAAAAACAACTCTGGTGCAGGCTATTCCGCTTTTGACATCGGCATCACCGCACATTTTAATATGATCGGAAAGTAAATAAAAATCCAAATTTAGAATTGTTGACAAACACAAAAACACAAAAAAACGCTTGACAACTATTTCAGGTTAATGTATATTTTATTGTGAATGAACGTTCATTCCTATATTTTAACTTTGGAGGTCTTTTATGTGTGTAATTGCAACCGTTTTGCTGATTATCGGAACCATTCCAATATGGTGTGCCGTCCTAGTGTTGGGACTACTGGTGCCCTGCGTGTTAGCCATATTGGGGTTAACAAACAGCGCTCCGTCTTTTTTTATAGGAGGGTGAAGTATGTCTGTCCAGTCAAGTAAAAGGGATGCACTCTTGTACGCAGCCCTAAAACTTATCGCCGGGCAAGGCTTCCATGCTGCGCCCATGTCCCAAATTGCAGAAGAAGCCAATATCGGCGTGGGAACGATTTACCGCTATTTCAAGAATAAGGACGAGCTGATTAACGGCCTCTACCTTGAAATCCGCAAACGCATGGCGGTAGCAATCGGCAAAGGTCAGGACGAAGCCGCGCCTGTAAAAGCGAAATTTGTTAAATCTTTGCAAAACCTTATCCGCTATTTGATTGAAAATCCAGAGGAGATACAGTTTACCGAACAGTATGAGAATTCTCCATTCATTACCGATGAGACAAAAGCGGAAATCGAAAAAGTAGCATCCCCCATTTCAGATTTGCTTACCCGCGCCCAAAAAGAAAAATTGTTAAAGCCATTACCTTTTCCTGTGCTTATGTCGATGTTTTCAGGCGCGTCAATGGGGTTATTGAAAGCGTGTATGCAGAAAAAATTGTCCCCCGCAAAAATAAATGAAGCGATTGAGGCAATCTGGGATATGCTTATCCCAAAAAATATTATAGGAGTAAAACAATGAAGAAGTGTTTAATCGTGCTTTTGCTTATCGGCACTTTTGGTGTTATAAACGCCATAGGCGATATTATTACCTTGATATTGGCAACGGCACAATCAAATTCAGGTAACGGACTTTTTGGTTTTTTGTTTAATGTCTTTGCCAATAAAGGTTTATTTTTTATTGCAATGCCGATAACGCTTCTTTGCAATATTTTGTTTCTAGTGTTCTTGTTATGGCGCAAAAAATTTTTATTTCAACTGTTTTTCTTTGCGTCTTGCATTATTGCGCTAATACATTTACTGGTTAATTTGTTTGCCGTATATCCGCTTACCATTTTTGATATTATGGTGAATGCGAATGTAAGCCCCTTAATTACCGGCGTCATTGTTCCTATGCTTGGATTATTAAATGCAACATACCCGATGTTTTTAGTAACGGGCATCCTTGCTTCATTGGGTCTTTTGATTGTCTGTTTTATATACTTCAAACGTTCAAAACATATTGCAGCCTATTTTAGGGAAAAAAATAAAATATAGTATTCTATCTATCTTGCAAGTCCCTGCACTTGCTCGGACAATAGCGGGACAAGTTGTTTTTTGCGCGAAACTATGCCGCGCAGAAAAAAAACACCTTCATCGCGGCGCGGAAAGTCCATTACTTGCAAGAATTCATCTTTACCCGCTATAAGCATTATGCTGGTTAGCTTTATTACGTCTGTAACCATTATCGTGCAGAACAAGGCATCGCGGGTACGCCTGACTATTTCCAGCTCGTCTATGAACTCTTTACGGCGAGCCATAATTTCTTCGATGGAGTCAACTTCGATTTGGCTTACCGTGAATTTGTATCCTGCCTCGATATACTCTTTCATATCCTGATTGATTACTTCTTCTGCGCTGCGCCCTCCTAAGCGGTTACCCGCCGTCATAATATCAATACCAAGCTGTTCAATTTCAAGATTAGTTATATTTGAAAGATACTCTGCCGTGTCGATATCTTCTGCAGTTGTTGTTGCAGATTGCAAACGCAAGGTGTCTGCCAAAATTCCTGCAAGTAAAATTGATGCATACTCTTTTGGAATAGGAATTCTATTTTGTTTAAAAAGCGAAACGATGATAGTGCAAGTTGCACCCACCGGTCTATTGATAAAATTGATGGGCTCCCTTGTGGTTAAGTTTCCCAGACGGTGATGATCTATTATTTCCTGAATTGTATAGTTGTCCACTCCTTCTAGAGCCTGCGACATTTCATTGTGATCAACTAAAATTATTTCGACATTCGGATCAGAGAGTAAATCTGATTCACTTATAGTTCCTACAAGCATATTCTTATCGTCAATTACAGGCAGTGTGCGGTATCCTGAATCACGCAGGAAGGGTTTTATATAACGTATTGTATCGTTTACATTTACAGGTGTAATATTGTTATCCGACATTTCGGCAGCCGGTGCCGAATACATAACAAGCATTGCAGTTTCTGCAGATCGATACGGGCTGATTAAAACCGATATACCCTTTTCCTCCGCCCTCTCGCGCAGATCTTTAGAAAGCGGCGTACCGGAAGAAAGTATCAAAGCGCGCACACCGGTTTCTATGGCATATTCCTGAACATCAATTCTATCTGCTGTTATAACAACAGCATTTTCCGGCGTATGTAAATTGAGTGTACGTTTAAATGTTTCTATGCTGTCCGATACAACAATGATAACGCATTTAAAAAGTGTCTCGGCGTTAAACGCAAAAACTTGTTGTGCAGAAAGTGTTTCTGATATAAGCCGTATGTTTGTAGAAAATAATGTTGCAGTTTCAGGATTCAATACACGAAGAATATTTTGAGCAAAGGCATTGTAGTTTAAAAGTGAATCGTAAGTACCGTCAGCATTTACAACGGGAATAACTTTTACTTTTGCTTTTTCCATTTCTTCGACTGCGTTCCAAAGTGATGTATCGCAACCCACCGATTGTGAATTAGGGTGCATATAGTAAGATACTTTTGGAATCATATCAGGAATATATGCAGGAGGGGTTACCGCGAACTTGTCAAAAATATACTCTGTTTGCGGCGAAAGCTTGCCTCCGCGAACTGCAATCACCTCTTCTTTGCCCAACAACTGCTTTAGCCGTGCATAAGCCGCTGCCGCCACCACCGAATCCGTATCGGGATTACGATGCCCCATGACAAACACCGTCTTTTTTATTTTAACATTCTTCATCTTGCAATTCTAACACAACAACTGGTTCTTGCAAAAGACGGCAACAACTTTTGCGGTTAACTAGATCAATCAAACCGATGGAAGAAACAGTGAATACAACCACAGAGTACACAGGATTTTTTTTTCAAGACTTATTCTAACACACTTTTCGTGGTATAATGTAACTATGCCGTCAATTATGTAGGGATTTAATATGAAAACAGAAAATCATTCTATCAAC
>BTID01000115.1:0-13242 GCA_036245275.1 Termitinemataceae bacterium | reverse complement strand
TGCCCAGCCGTCACCGCCTAATATCCAGCATGAACGTTTTATAAAGTGGTCGGCAAGCGATAATAACTGCTTTGCAAGCGGCGAGGAGTCGCCTTTAAGCACATTTTTTAGCTCGTTTACCGATTTACGCTGGGCTTCAATCCTTGCATTATCTGCCTGAGCATCGCCTAGCATATTCTTCATCCATTCTGAATAATGCACACCTAGTACCCCGTCAATTACAGACGGAGCTATTCCTGCCTCTTTTGCAGCACGGGCAACTTCGCGGGCATGTTCTGCAAGTTTGTCGCTGGTTAGACGCATGCCAAGTCCGAATTCTGCGGCATCTTCAAACAGGCTGTTTGACCATGTCGGTCCGCAGCCATCGTTTCGTTTTGCATAAGGCGTAGTCGGCAGGTTTCCGCCGTAGATTGATGAACAACCGGTTGCATTCGCTATAACAGCCCTATCGCCGAATAATTGGCTTAAAAGTTTTACATAAGGTGTTTCGCCGCAACCGCCGCAAGCCCCAGAGAATTCAAACAACGGTTGTTTATAGGCAAGACCGCGCGGCGAATCAAGGTTAAGAGTTGCAGGATATGCTTCCGGCAGCTTTAAGAACGCATCCCATGCCTTTGTTTGATCTTCGCGATACTGATGATCGTCGGCATAGCTCTTCCAAACAAGCGCCTTTTCTTTTGCAGGGCATGCATTGATACAAACACCACATTCCATGCAGTCCTCTGCAGCAATTGCAAGTGCTGTTTGAAAACCCTTTCGTTTTCTTGCTTCTGAATTGGGAAGGATGGCAGTTTTTTGCAAACCTGCCGGTATTTTTGCAGCATCAGAATCGGAAATATACTTCATGCGGATACATGCATGCGAGCAAACAACTGTACACCTGCCGCACTGAATACAATTTTCCGGTATCCATTTAGGAACACGCTCTGCAACGCCGCGTTTTTCGTATTGAGTGGTGGCTGTTGGGAATGTGCCGTCTTCCGGTATCTTGGAAACAGGCAGTTTATCGCCTTCCTGAATAGACATTGACCCAAGTACTTCCTTAATCCAAGCGTCCTGTGCCGTTGCAAACGGCTTTTTCATGTGTAAATCGCCTTCAGTCTTGTTGGGATATTTTACAGCTTCTACAGCTTTAAGTGATTCATCAACAGTTGCATAGTTTTTCTGAACAACATCAGCACCTTTTTTGCCGTAAGATTTTTCGATGAATTTTTTCATATATTTAACGGCATGCTCTTCATCAATTACGCCGGAAATTTTAAAATAAGCTGCCTGCATAACCGTGTTTATGCGGTTTCCCATTCCTGTTTTGCGGGCAATTTCCGCCGCATTGATAACAAAGAAATTGAGTTTTTTGTCAATTATACGTTTTTGAGCTTCTACCGGAATGTGCTTCCAAACATCAGAGGCTGCAAATGGACTGTTTAACAGGAATGTACCGCCGTCTTTGGCGTTTGCAAGCATGTCGAAGGTTTCCATATAGCTGAATTTATGGCAGGCAAGAAAGTCCGCCTTTGTAATAAGATATGGGCGGCGTATAGCTTTTTTGCCAAAGCGCAAATGCGAAACGGTAAACCCGCCTGATTTCTTGGAATCGTAGGAGAAGTATGCCTGTGCATTAAGCTCAGGGCGCGCATCGCCAATAATTTTGATCGAGTTTTTGTTTGCGCCGACTGTACCGTCAGCTCCAAGACCATAGAACATAGCCTCGTTCATCCCTTCTTCTGCAAGGTTGAAGTTTTCGTCATAAGAGATACTTTCGCCAAGTACATCATCATTTATACCAACAATGAACTTATTGATTTTTTTGCCGCTTAGGTTATCGAATACTCCGCGAACCATAGCAGGAGTGAATTCTTTTGAACCAAGACCATAGCGTCCTCCTAAAATTACGGGGAACTGTTTCCAAGGTGCTTTACCTAATGCAGTAATTTCGCCGCAAGCTGTAACTACGTCTTCGTAGAGCGGCTCGCCTAAAGAGCCCGGCTCTTTTGTGCGGTCCAAAACTGCAATTGACTTTACGGAAGCAGGAAGGGCTTTTACAAATAATTCTGCACTAAACGGACGATACAAACGAACTTTTAGGACACCTACTTTTTCTCCCTTGCCCTGCAAGTACTCAACAGTTTCCTCGCAAGTTTCTGCGCCGGAACCCATAACGATTATTACTTTTTCCGCGTCCTTTGCACCAAAGTAATCATATAGGTGATACTGTCTGCCTGTAAGTTTAGCAAATTTATCCATTTCTGTCTGAACAATTTCCGGCACTTTTTGGTAGTATTTATTTACACCTTCGCGCCCCTGAAAATATACATCGGGATTTTGCGCAGTACCGCGGATTGTCGGGGATTCCGGTGTCAAGCCGCGCAAACGGTGTGCTTGAACAAGGCTGTCATCGATCATTTCGCGCAGAATATCAAAACCCACATCTTCAATTTTTTGCAGTTCGTGCGATGTACGGAAGCCGTCAAAAAAGTGTAGAAACGGGATACGTGATATAAGGGTAGATGCGTGGGAAATAACGGCTATGTCCATAACTTCCTGCACGCTATTTGACGCAAGCATAGCCCAGCCGGTTTGCCTGCAAGCCATAACATCTTGGTGGTCGCCGAAAATTGACAAACTTGATGTTGCAAGTGCGCGGGCTGCAATGTGGAACACTGTTGATGTAAGCTCGCCTGCAATCTTGTACATATTCGGAATCATCAGTAAAAGCCCCTGAGATGCAGTAAAGGTGCTGGAAAGAGCACCGGTTGTAAGGGCGCCATGCACAGCACCTGCGGCACCGGCTTCACTCTGCATTTCGTAAACTGCAGGAACAGTACCCCACAGATTCTTCTTTCCCTGAGCGCTAAGCTCGTCTGAAACTTCGCCCATTGGGCTTGACGGTGTAATCGGGTAAATCGCGATTACTTCACTAAGCGCGTGAGCAACCTGCCCAGCTGCCGTGTTGGCATCAATCATCAGCATTTTCTTGTCAGCCATTAATTTCCTCTTTATCTTCGATTTTTGCTGCCCGCATTAAAAGGGCATTGCTTTATTTTAATACAGAACAGCCTCTTACGTTAAGAGGGATAAATTATTATGGGTGCAACAAAAAATAATGGCAAATTGTTAAGGCAAATTTAACACGGAGGTACACAGAGGGAATTCGGAGGAAGAACAAAAAATTCTTATTCCTCGTCTCCTCTGTGTTCCTCTGTGAACTCTGTGTTAAAATTCTTTAAATGTGCCATTAAAAATTGTTGCACCCAATTATTATGGATAAATTATTAAACAGGTGAATCTTAAAACTGTTTGATCAATTCGATTGTGCGTTTGCAGCATGCATCCCATGAAAATATTTTTGCGCGTTCTAATCCGGCGTCGCGGCAGCGTTTTCGTAATTCGTGATCTGTAGCAAGAGATACCATGCGGTCTGCCATGTCTTCCGTGTTAAACGGGTCAAAGTATACTGCGGCATGCTCTGCAGTTTCCGGTAATGATGCTGCACGGGCGCATGCAACGGGAACACCGCATGCCATTGCCTCAATAGCACCCTGTCCGAAACCTTCGTAGAATGATGGAATAACTACCAAGTTTGCCGCAGAAAATAATTCAGGTAAGCTGTCTGAGGGAAACGGACCGGTAAAAAAAATATCGTTTTTGCATGTTGAAGATGCAGCAAAAGATTTTATTTTCTCTGCTCCAAAGCTGCTGCTGCCGGCAAAAACAAGACGGTGCGGATACTTGGTGCGCTCTTTAAAAATTTCAAATGCCTTGATTAGGCCTATGTGATTTTTTACAGGATATTCAAGGCGGCCTGCATAAAGTATATACGGCCGTTTAAAACTAAAAGGTTTTATCATAAGAACTGTTTCGTCGTTAGCGGCACGTGGATAAAAAAGGCTTGTATCAACACCGTTAGGAATCACTTCTATGCGCGATTCTTTTACACGCGCCAAATCAATAAGCTCACTCTTTACCCAATTGCTAACAGCTATAACACAATCAAGGCGGCGCAAAGAATCAGGCAGTACTACACGGAGTACCGCACCTAAATGTTCGCGGGTTTTCCGTGTGCCCCAGTAGGCAGCCATATCGTGTACGGTTCCAACAGTAGGACACGGCGACCGGTAAGGAAGCCTCCTGTGCGCTGCAGGAAAAAAACACACATCATAAGAGCGCTTTCTTGCAAAGTGCGGGTAGGCAAGAAGATGCCAAAAAGAGGCGGCGGTATATCCATTTGCAGGACAACAGGAAATATATTCCAGCTCTTTTTCCGCAGCCTCTTTAAATGCATAGCGGTCAAAATCCCAGCCGAACAGCTCGTAAACATCACCGGAAAGAGGAACACTTTTTAAGATCTGTTTTAAGTAAACACCGACACCGGAGACTCCCGCATTGCAAGAGAAGGTATCGATTCCTATTTTCACAATGCACCTACCTTATGTTTATATCCTGTTTTAATGCCCCAAAGCTGCTTAAAATTTCAGCATCGCCCCTTGGATCTTCCATGCGTAAAAATACAGAATAGAGTGTATCGTCGCGCACATTTTCTGTATCCAAGACTGCGCCTATTGATCCTGTATTATCATCGGTAGATATATACGATTTGTTGTCATAAGGATATGATTTTTTTATAAGTGTATTCCAACGATCCATAGCCTTGCGTCCAAGATCCGGATTAGGACGGTAATTTTTTCTAAAAGAAAAATAATCATTTTTAATTCCGTCAAATTGAAACGTCATATAATCAATACCATAATTTATTCCGCTGTCTGTTTTGTAATAACACAATGTTAAAAATAATTCTGAATTGTCAGACCAATTAAAAATTTCTTTACCCATACTTATCGAAACCTCATCATATTTAATAGCAATTTCGCCTACGGAACGCTGCCAATTAAAATGAAATCCTTTTAAAAAATCCGGTACAAATTCTCTGTTGTTAAGAAAAATATTCCAATTATTAAAATCGCTGGTATACGAAGCATGCAGATGATCGCATATTTTTTTTATGTCCCATTGATACATATCACGGACAGAGGAGTGCTGCACGGTAGATACTATAACAGGTCCTGAGGGCAGCGGCAAGATATACGCAATATATATATTGTCGCAATAATCAATTAACCATTCCGCAGCTATCCATGTTTTACCTTGTATATCTTTGTACTTACTTACATTCAGCGGTTCACCGTATGAAAGAATTCTGTAATCATTGCCGAAAAATCTACGCACAGATTTGTTGTTCTTTAAAATTGAATCAACAATATATTTTGGATCAGTGTTGATCTTGGTAAGATTATCCGAGCGCGGTTTCTTTATCCGCGTTACAGAAAAGTCCGACAACTTTGATGATGTCATCTGACCATCATCAGGAAATTTTGTACCTCTGGACTGCAAACTGGAAAGCGACCAGTTTTCATCATCACCATCAACAAAATCAACTTCCGGAAATGCAGTTGCCGGTGAAAAATTAAGCAAGTATAAATTTTGGGGACCGCTTAGATATTCCGGCGCTTCTTTAAAAAGCTGCTCCATAGAAACAACATATTGTTTTTGAAGTTGATCACACAATGTTGCGCGCACTTGTTGATACGGTGCCGGAAGTCCTATGTTCGCCGTATATGTAATGGGAGTCTTATTTGCAAGTATTGCATGGCGCACATTTGTTTTATGCCGATATTCCAAATTGTTACGCGCCATATTTTGCAGCACTTTAATAGGCACTGTATACTGAATATTATCTTTGCGGCTAACAACCACGCCGATAACAGAGCCGTCTGCAGTAATTAGCGGACCGCCGGAATTACCGGGGCTGGAATCTGCGGAAGTTTTTAACAGATCCCACCTGCCGGATATCGGCTCCGGATCAGTGCCTAATATAAGCCCTTGCCGCACTACAATGCCCTCTCCAAGCGCATTGCCCACAGTAAACGCACTTTTACCAATTTCCCAATTTGTCTGCGCCCTCATGTAAACAGGAAATGTTTTATTCTTAACTGTGCATGTAATAATATCACGCTCGTTAGAGGCAGCTGTAATATAATCAATTTCGTCTACATTGCCCTTTGAATCTCTTATATAATATTTTTTATACACCATACTGTTGCTTGATAAATTTATAACATGAAAAGCCGTAATAATTTCATTTTTTGAAATAGCAAATGCAGTACCTATTGATTCGTATTTGTCGATGCGTTCTTTAAACGGCATGCTTTCCATGTCAAGCGGTTTTTCGTACGTTAGACGATTATCCTCCGCCTTATCTACGACAACTTCAAACACTGCCGCCCTAATTAACTTAAAAGCATTTTCAGAAATATCTTTGTTTGAATATTGAGCAAATAAAATGCTTGGTATAAATAAAATAAATACCGCAATAGCTAAAATCTTCCTCATAAACTAGGCTTTTCCTTTATCTAAAATAAATTCTACGCGGCGGTTTTTCCAGCGTGTGTTTGGGTCTTTAGTATCTGCTACAGGTTTTGTACCGCCTACACCTTCTGTATCTAAACGTGCTGCATTAACTTTTAACTTTACAAGTTCCTGTTTTACAAATTCTGCACGTTCTTTAGAAAGTTGTTTAGAAGCGCGCCCCCACCTGGGGTCATCTTTTAATTCTTCCTCTTGGGTGCCTGTTAAACTATTTGCATGACCTTCGATTACAACTTTGTAACTTTCAAATTTGTTTAGTATTTGTGCAATACGCCTTAGCCAGCGCATATTGTTATCAATAATTGATTGATCCAAACCCTGTGCCGGATATTTTTCTTTGGAACCAAAATCTGCGCTGTCCGCACGGAATATAATTGACGGCACCTGCATTTTTAATTTATCCCCATCACTAACAAGTAGTACATCAACATTTATATAACCCGATGTTGATGTACTCTGACCTTCGACATCTGTTACAGTAAATGTGTATGGATAATCCATTGCAGACTGTACAAGTTCCTGTTTGTTGGACTTGCCGTTCCATACCAATTGATTGGTAATTGGCGATTTTCCATTTACAGTCCAGAACGGAATTTTGCTGCTTGCTTTTGTAACGCTTGACGGATCGTTTGTATCAAATACCTGAAATGTCCATGATGCAAACGGCAATAGTGATTCAGCATTTAAGTTAATATTACAATCATCATCAAATCCGTCGTTGTCAGGACTAAAATATTCGGGGACTATCTTAACATCAATTTTAGGGGCGAGTCCTGTGCAGACAAATGCTGGGCTTTCTGTTTCCGTATGGCTGCCTTTTACATAAACAACGTCTAAATGTGCGCTGTAGATGCCCTCTGCAATGGTGCCGTCTGATTTTTTACCGTCCCATTCCAACGACGCAGGAATTGTATCGCCGTTTCCCTGAAATGTTTTAACCGGTTTTTCTTTCGGCCTGTCTATGTTTACAATTGCAAAATTCCAAGATTCAAGACCTTCTTTTAACGAAGTGCTTGTGCTGAATGTTTGTGATTTTGTTTTATTCCCGTTAGGCGCAATTGTTTCAAAAGCTGCCGTTACCCAAGCGCGGGCAGGGCGTGTATCTATCGTAATGTCTTTAAGTATCCCCTGCCCTTTGTTTCCGGCTGCGTCAACAGAAATCAGCGTCATGGTATATTTGCCGTCTGCACAAACATTGCCGGAATTGTCTGTGCCGTCCCATAAAAATGGTTTTGCATAGGTATCAATAGCGGTATCAAACCACGAAAGATTACGCACAACTGTGTTCCCTGCACCTTCTTTAGTGATCGCTGCTGTCCATTGTTTTTCAAAACTTGTTTTTATTTTTACAGGCACATTTTTTTTGTATGAATCTTCTTCAGGCGAGAACAGCACATAATCTGCGCTAAGCACAGCCGTAGGTGCTACAGTATCAATTATAAAAGGTCTGCTTGTAACCGTTGATTTTGTGCCGTTATTTGCCGTTACGGTTAAACGTGCCGTATAGATACCGTCCGTTGCAACAACAGATGACCCTGAAGAATTTGTCTTGCCGTCCCATTCAATAGTAGAGGGAATACTACCCTCTGCATTATTCTTCCAAACCGGATTTTTATCCTGTCCTAAAACTTCGATAACATAGTTTGAAATGCCGCTTGCAGCCTTTGCTTGCGGACTAAAACGTACTTTATCCTGAATACTATCAGCGTTAGGCGAAAATGCTTCCGGCGTTACAGAGATTACAAGCTCCGCTGCGCTGGTATCCAAAGTAAAGGCGGCACTTGTTACACTGCCTGTATTTCCTGCAAGATCTGTTGTCCAGACTCGGTATCTGTAAGAGCCGTCAGTGCATAGCTTTCCGTCATTGTTTAAGCCGTTCCATTCAAATTCAGCAGCAGGTTTACCGCCAAGTTCAACACGCCTAACCGCGCCGCCGTTGGAATCCAAAATTTCGGCAAACCATGAAGTTTCTTCGACAGAAAATTTTTGTTGAAATTTAATTGTGTCCTTATCGCCATTGCCGTCCGGTGAAAAAATCGTATCGCGCAATGTTACAACAGGCTGCGGAGCTTGCCGTTTTAGCACAAATGTAGGCGAGGACTTAACAGGCGTTTCAAACCCGTTTAAATATGATGCCGTGATTTTTGCCGTATATGTACCGTCCGGTAAAATTTTTCCGCTTGAATCTAAGCCGTTAAATTCTAAAGTAAGGGGAACATTTCCGTTTCCTGAATATACTTTTTGAACGGCATTTTTTGCATTGACTATTTCAACTTTCCAGTTTTGTAATAAATTGCCGCTTGCAGGTGCAGGAACTGATGGTAAGAACACAATTTTGCTCTGTTTGCTTTCAGTCTGCGGCGAAAAATACTTAGACCCGCTTATTACAAGGCTTGTATTGGGCTTTTCTGCTGAATAAATGATGTTGTTTATGCGGGCAACCGGCGATTTGTTACCGGCTTTGTCTGTACTTTCTATGCTATACATATAAACGCCGTCAGGAACAGGGAATCCGTCATTATTTTTACCGTCCCACAAGATGTCGCTAGGGGTCTTAGCTTGAAATTCCCAAGTGCGCACTTTATTACCCACTGTGTCCGATATGCTTGCCGTCCACATGTCCTCCTCTGATCCGCTTTCTTTAATTGCCAGTGCCGATTTTGAACCTTCGCCGAAAAATTTATCTGTAATGCTGGGCTGCGCCAATGTTATTGCAGGGGGGACAGTATCTATAACAACCTCAATTTTTGACGTTATTGTTTCCTCGCCATTATCCTTTACGGCACGGGTATAACAAAAATAATGACCGTCCGGTGCCTGCCCGCCGGAATCGGTTGTGCCGTCCCAAACAAGCACACTAGGAACCGCTACACTTTCTTTTTTGGTTGTAAAAACATCTTTTAACGCTTTTAGATTTATTTTTGTTTGACGGGTTTCTTTATTAGAAATAGTGCGTACCAAATTACCTTTACCGTCTTCTATACAAAATTGCCATTCCGTTAAGTAGCCTCTACCGGGATTTATGCCGAATGACATTTTTAAAGTGTCCTTTACACCATCATTGTTAGGTGAAATATAGGCAATCTTAACGTTAGAATCGGCAGAAACTAGAACGAAAACCGCAGAACATAATATTAATGCAGCAAATAATAATTTTTTTTTCATACTATTCAATCACTCCAAAATCAATTTCTGCTTTGTCGGTATCAAGAGCACCAAAGTGCATAGAAGCGCCTGTAGAAAATATATGATAGTCTTCGTGTATACTTTGCCAAACTCCGGCAATCCTAAAATCACTTGTTTTTATGCCGTTTTTCTGCATAACCTTGGATCTGTCGGTTTTTGCCGTAAAATTAACTGCTATGCCGGCATAAGGCAGATTAGGTCTTTCGCCGCGTCCTAGCCTTATGCTGCCTATTTCGTGGACATTTAAATCCCAACCCGTAGAAATCGTAACCATTTTTACAATTTGAAGCTGCAAACCCATATTAAATATTATATTTTGGAACATTGGTGTAGCCGCGTCAAAAGAAAAACCAAAGCCTACCTTTTCAGTTTCAATAAAAAGCGCTGCAAGTCCGGCTTTTAGTGTCAACAGGTGCGGATAGTCGCTTGTACTGCCTAAATAAAAGTTCTTTCCAAGGTTAGCTAGAACTGCCGATACACGTACATCTCTAAAAAATCCCAGCTCTTTTAGCCGCCAAACAAATCCTAAATCCGAACCGATTGCAAAATCATATCGGCCGTAGTTATTGATGATTCCGCTATAAACAGCAGCACCCACATAAACGCTTTCGATAAGATCACGTGCCCATGCTACACGCCCTGAAAACATATTTCCAAGCCCTATGTTGTCCATAAAAACGCCGTTTGCCGTGCCTGTAAACACGCCAATCTTAGAAGGACCAAGGGCTCCAAGATGAAAGGCACCGCCAAAATCTCTGTTATACTGCCCTATAAGCCCTGTAAAGCCTATATCAGCAGAAATACGTTTTAAGGGTGCCGTTAGCGCCGGATTAAGGTTTGCCGAATACGGTGCGGCATCAAAAACTGCCCCTCCGGATATAGACTGTCCCTGCAAAATATAGTCAGGGAATCCAAGCAAAAATAAGTTTTCTCCGGATTTAGGCGGATCATAGTTATATGCACAGGCAAGCTCTGTTATAATAAAAAATCCCAAAAGTACCAAAATGTTTCTTTTCATAATCATAACCTCACATGTTTGACAAAGTATCATAGCGCAGCAAAAAACCGCCCTTCAATAAATATACCCTTTTTTTTTTATATGAGAAAGGTGTAAGTATTAAAGGGCGCAATGCGCACTGTTTACAAGCGCACTGTTGACATCTATGTCAAATTGCCGATAATATAGAATAATGAGTGCTTTTAAGGTAGTAAGTTACCCCCGCCAAGAAAAAAAAAAAATGAAAGGTTGGAGTAGTTCTTAAATATGAAAAGCTACGCCGGTGCTGGGACTTACACGGAAAAAGATAAGGTACGCTTCCCTATAGCTCTAAAGCTCACCGGTATAATTATACCGCTTTTATTTTTAGCGCTTGCCATTATTATTTTTTTGTCATCAATTTTGATAAGTGATGATGTGCGTATTACTGCAGAGGACAATAACTTTAACATAAACCGCCGTCTTGGCTCGTCTGCCGTAAGCGATGACCTTTTTGGTTTGATGGCGGAAAAAACAAATGATTTTTTAAATTCTATTTCAACTTCTATTTCAAATTCTATGTCATCATCTGTATCATCACCAAATAAAAAGCAACAGATAAAAAAGACAGAGGCTGCAAGCCGTGTGCAATTGAGCGAAACTTTTTTTTCAAAGAACAAAAATATTGCCGCCGTTGTAGTACACGATGCCCTGCGTCCGTCTTCCGGTTTTACTTCATTTATAAATACTGACTTTTGGGCAGAAAATAATTTTGATATTGCATCAAGTGATGTTTTGGTAGACCGCTTAATTTTTTTACAACACGATAAAATACTTAGCTGCCAAACAACTAATATGCCGCTTCTGGAAAGCACCGATGTTTTTCAATCTACTAATCTTTTAGTTTTAATATATCCTGCTTCTTTTGAGGGCAAGAATCAAACAGTTTTGATATGTTTTTCGCCGCGTGATATGGCTGAACTTTTTTTAAGCGGCGACTCACTTTCGTTTCTTGTAAACAGCGCAGGTAAAATTTTGCTTAGTCCAAACACTGCATATACAAATAACGATCTCCTTGCAGCCCTGCCTGATTTTGTTAGCGAAATATTTTCTGATACGGAAGGTTCTAAAAATGTCATATTAAAAGATGCAAACGACAACGAATATTTAGTAGCGTATCAAAAAAACAGTAGACTGCAATGCGCACTTGTTACAGTTAGAGCAAAATCGGAAGTTTTTACGGAGTTAAAAAAGATTTTTTTGCAAAACATTATTGCAGGTGCTGCAGCCCTTTTAATTTGTTCAATTTGTATAATTTTGTTGGCGCGTAATTTATCACGCCCCTTAAAAAAACTTAGGCTTTGTATCGCGGGTATTGAAGCAGGTAACTATGATATTCCAATTGATATAAAACGAAATGATGAAATCGGACTCTTGGCGAAAAGTCTTACCGGTATGCGTAACGGTGTTGCAAACTTTGAAAAGTTTGCAAACAAAACAATTTTACGTTTAGCGCGGGAAGGCAAATTAAAACGGGAAGGTGTAAATAGAACAGGCACAGTGGCTTTCTTTTTTATCCGCGATTTTGATGAAATCTGCAAAGATTTTAGTGCCGAACAAACTGTAGAATTCATAAATGAATTTTCTAAGAACATAGTTCCCTGTATTAGCGCGACAGGCGGCATCATCGATAAATTCTTAACACAAGGCGGCGTTATCCTAATGGCATTGTGGGGAGTCTGCGAAACAAAAGGCAGCGCGAAAGACGATGCCTACGATTGCATAAAATCAGCATTGATGATGCGCGCTGCCGTGCTCGAATTCAACGAGCGCCGTATGCAGAAAGAAATGCCGATTGTAAAAATGGGTGCCGGTATAAATTACGGCGAACTTGTCGCAGGACAAATCGGCAGCGATGCGCGCATGGAGTACACAGTTATAGGCGACGCTGTAAATCTTGCCGCCCGCCTTGAGGGGCCAAACGATGCTTTTGATACAGACATACTAATTTCCCTTGAGCTAAAAAATCTTTTAGGTGCGTTAATCGAAACAGAAGAAATGCCGTCGTTAAGTGTAAAAGGCAAAAAAGAACCCCTGCGTGTTTTTGCCGTGTTAAACATTACCGAAGACGGCGGCCCGCACAGCATGAAAGAAGTACGCAAATCATGGGTGCCTGCAAATGAATAAAATAAAATGGCCGCTTGCGGCAAAACTTATAACAAGCATTGTATTTCTTACAGCCGCATCTTTGCTGACTCTTACATTTATGATCCACATCATGATTAGTTCGCGTATAGAAAATCAAGCTATCCGCACAAACCAAGAAATCAATGCAATGAATGCGGTTTTTACCGTAGCGTATCTTGAATCTTTTGGTGCAGATTCTCTTAGCGAAATATTTTCAAGCGGTGCAAATCCTACATTTGTTACAGATCGATACGGCAATATTTTAGTCCGCCCAACAGATGAATCTGCAAGTTATGATAATACTGATAACGCTAATATCAGTCATACAACACAAGTAGGGGATCTTTTTGTTACTACGTATATTCCGCGTGATGTTGTGTTTGAAGGAATAAACGCAACTACACGGCGCAATGTTTACATTTCTTTGATTGTTTGTCTTTTATCAATTTTGGTTGTGTGGTTTTTTACTA
>BTID01000114.1:0-15556 GCA_036245275.1 Termitinemataceae bacterium | reverse complement strand
TTTATTTACATTCACTTTCAATTTCACTTTCAATTTAATACTACAAGCTACAAGCTAAAACATCTAACCATACAACTATAGTATAATTCTATTCGACAAAAAAATCAAAGTCAAGAACGCCTGACTCGGGGCTAAATTCTGTTTTAGCTAGATTTAATCCCCAATCACTTTCTTAATGTCAGATGTGATGGCGTTAAGTTTTGCCTGCGCTGCTTTTTTTGCATCATCCAAAGTGCTGGAACCTAGCGGCGTAACGCTGCTCGCATAGAATTTGATCTTTGGCTCTGTACCGGACGGACGGGCGCTTACTACAGTGCCGTCACTCAGGTAGAACTGCAGGACATCACTTTTCGGCAAGTCTACCGGATCTTTACGTGAGGGGTTACCCGGATACACTATGCATGAGTTTTGTATGTCGCGCACTTTTTCTACGGTTATGCCGCCAAGTTTTGAGGGCGGATTTTTGCGGTATTCCGCCATAATTCCTGCCATAACTGCAGGACCTTCCGGACCTTTAAAGTATTTAGAAACGCCGCTTTCTTGCCAATATCCACATTCTTTGAACAGTTCCTCAAGGCGGTCAAGCAGACTTTTACCCTTGCTGCGCCAGTAAAGTGTCATTTCTGCAGTAAGAGCTGCTGCAGATACGCCGTCTTTGTCGCGGACTTCGTCTTCTATAAGGTAGCCGTAGCTTTCTTCTGTGCCGAAGACAACAGTCTTGTCTAAACCGCCGCCCTTTTCGCATTTTTGCATAACATCGGCAATCCATTTAAAGCCGGTTAGACATTCAATGCAGTCCGCACCGTAAAGGGCTGCAATTTTCGCATGCATTCCCGTTGTTACAATTGAGTTAACGATTGCCGCATTTTTAGGGAGTTTCCCCAATTCCTTTAACGAAAGTAAAATATAATCTGCAAGTAATGCACCAATTTGGTTACCGGTAACAAGTACGTATTCGCCATTGCGGGGAACGGCGATGCCAAAACGGTCGGCATCAGGATCGGTCGCCATAACAACATCGGCCTTTTCTTTAATACCTAGCTCGATAGCCATTTTCATAGCGGCAGCTTCTTCCGGGTTAGGGAATGCTACTGTTGGGAAGCCGCCATCGCCTTCGCGTTGTTCCGGCACAGTGATCACTTTAAGCCCAAGACGGCTTAAAACCGTTTCCACATGCAGTGCTCCTGTGCCGTGCAGCGGAGTGTAGACAATCTTTACTTCACCGGCTTTTTCTTTTATGAGTGCCGGACGGAACAGATGCGATTTAATCATATCCCAAAACGGCTCATCAATTTCGCTGTCAATTATTTTTAGAAGCCCCTTGGAAACGGCAGTTTGCTCATCAATTTCTTTTATCCCGCTAACAGCATTCACTTCTTTTATGATGCCTGCATCATGCGGTTCGATAACCTGTGCGCCGTTATTCCAGTAAGCCTTGTAGCCGTTATACTGAGGCGGATTATGCGATGCCGTAACCACTATGCCTGTGTCCGCACCCAAACGGCGAATTGCAAACG
Organism: Termitinemataceae bacterium; assembly: GCA_036245275.1. Taxonomy (GTDB): domain Bacteria; phylum Spirochaetota; class Spirochaetia; order Treponematales; family Breznakiellaceae; genus BTID01. The sequence continues at coordinate 14,039 of BTID01000114.1, read as the reverse complement.
AAAGCTCCGGTGTAGGACGCAGAGCGGAAAATAAATAAGTTTTGATGCCGTTTCCTGCAAAAATCAATGCAGAGGCACGTGCGAACTCTGCCGAATAATGACGGCTGTCGTAGGCAATTACAGCGGCAAGTTTGCCATCTTTTGCCTTTTGCGGATTTGCCTTAATTACATAAGTTGCCAGACCCTGAGTTGCCGATTTTACGACAAAAGTATTCATACGGTTGTAACCGCCGCCTATCACACCGCGCAAGCCCCCGGTGCCGAATTCCAAGTTTTGATAAAAGCGATCTTCCAACTCCTTAAAGTCTTCGGCTGCAAGAAGTTTCTCTACCTCTGACTTAAAATGAGTGTCCTTTTCCTTTGCGATATAGTCCATTGCCTTTGCAATGACTTCTGCCTTTTCCATAACAGTTCCTCCGTTTTAATTATATACGTTATTATAATGATTATAATGCCTAGTGAATGATGACGGCAAGTTGTTACAGTAGTGTGCCAAGCCATTCACGTACCTCCTCTGGAGCTAAATACAGACTGGCATAGTTTTTTACAAGCAGATTGTGCGGCAAAAATTTATCCCATTTTTCTACGTAAAGATTTTGGCGGCCATGTAAAAGTTTTTCTGTAGGTGGAAATTTATTTTCTTTTAATTTAAAAAGTATTTCTTCGATTTCTTTTTTATCTTTACCATGTGTATTTATTCCAAGACCGCATGTATAATTTGATATTTCTAAATTACGCAATAAAAGCTGCAATGTTTTGTTTGCCTTGTCCCCCAAAAAAGTAAGCACGATTGTGTTAGCACCTCGTTCTATGATCCTGTTTTTTGGGTCGTCTAAATTTAAATTTTTATAAGTTTCTCTGCCTTGTTCCAATAACAGTTTTGCATTTGCGTCGGCAAACGGAATCGGCTCGTCATTTTCGTAAAGTATTTTCATGCGATTCCGTATTGCCGGATGTATAGAAAATCCGGAACCTGTAAATAATGGCGGACGGCCGCTTTTAAAATATTTTACTTCGATTATTTTTGCTCTGTCATCAATGCTTTTTATCTTCCACGTAAGACCTGCAAAAATGAGCACATCACCTGCCTGCATATTAGATTTGATAGGAATTGTACCCAATGTTTTTTCGCCTGTTACAATTCTGTACTCAATATCCTGCGAAAAAGCCGCAAAAAATGTATAGTGGTTTGCCAACTTTTCGCCCTTGTCTGCAAACAATAAAAGATTTTCTGCTTCATCCAAAATATCAAGCATTATTAAGTTTTCGATTAAGTCTTCAAAATCAGTTTCAGACAACTGCTCAAATGGTCCGCTTACACACAATATTTGGTAGGCATCACTTGGACGTATGCCGCTGCGCTCTGCAACAAGTGCCAACAACTGCTGTACAAGCGTCGAAAGATGCATTCCATGCGGCTTAGGCGGCTCGCACCAGCCTTCTAACAACAGCATAATGCTTGCGCAAAATTGAAATGTGCTTTCACGCAAACGTGCAAAAAGATGATTGTTGTTTTTTAATGCTTCTTCTATCGTAAATGCACGCAGCACTGGCACTTCACCTTCGCGCCGCCCTGCTCTTCCAATACGCTGCCTTAAACTTGCAACAGACGGAGGCGCTTCAATTTGCACTACGCTTGCAATCTCGCCAATGTCTATACCCATCTCCATTGTGTTTGTACAAATAACTGTCGCACTGTGTTCTGTTGAACGCAATGCATCTTCTGCCTCTTCTTTTATTTCTTTTGAAAGGTTTCCATGGTGTGCAAAAAATTCATTCGGGTAGCCATAAGCACTGCATAATGCAGAAAGCAGGTGAGTATAAAATTCAACATTTGTACGAGTGTTAGGAAAAATTAAATTATTTGTTCCCCGTAGTTTTTGAAAAAGGTATTCTGCAATTGCATGCGGGGCACTAAATGTATCAACTGATGTTTGTTCCATTTTTGATTCGGTTTGTGCATCTTCATCTTCTTCATCATCATCACTTTCATTCATTGGTTCTATGTTTTTGTCTTCTGTAATTCCTTTAAGTAACAGCTTCATTTTAAAATTGCCGTTGCCGTCTTGTATAACACTACATTTGCGTTTTGTCTTTTCGCCGCCGCGCAAAAAAATAGAGGCGGCATTCATATCACCTAACGTTGCAGAAAGTCCAATGCGTGTAATTGTTTTGCCTGTGCGGATATCCAACATGTGCATCAGGGATTGAAGTTGTTTGCCGCGTTCACTGCCTATAAATGAATGCAGCTCATCGATAATGATATAGCGTAATCCGCCAAACATTGCAGGAAGCTGTGCACCATGATTACAAAATATTGCTTGCAGCGATTCCGGTGTAATTAAAAGAATTCCCTGCGGATTTTCAAAAAACTTTTTTTTAACATTTGCAGCAATGCCGCCATGCCATGGATATACAGGAATTTTCAAGCTGCCGCAAAGTTCAGTTACGCGGTATATTTGATCGTTAATTAATGCTGTAAGAGGGCTTATGTAAACTGTCAATCCAAAGTTGCCTTTTACGCCGCCTGTATCGTGCAAGAGCAGCATTTTAGAAATAACCGGCAGAAATGCAGCTTCGGTCTTGCCGCTTGATGTAGAGGCAGCTAAGACAACATCATTTTTATTTTCCAGAATAGCAGGTATGGCATCTTCCTGCACACCTCTAAACGATACCCATTCGTGCCGCCATACCCAATGCCGCAGCCGTTCGTCCAGCAGGTTAAAACTTTTTGATTCAGAGACATCACGCTCGCAATGCATCTAATTCAGATCTCAAATTTTGTTTTGCACTTTTTTCAAATATTTCCGAAAATACTGTTGTTGCATAAACAGAACCCTTTAAAAAAGTGTCAATCAATGCAGCACGCTTTGCAGCAAATTCTGCATCTGGAATAGAAGCATATTCTTTGCGGACTTTAGCTGTATAGTTTTTATATGTGGAGGCATCGCTGCCTAGAATACTAAGGTCTATGTCCCTTGTTATTTTTTGAAACGAAGTCAATTTTACATCGGCCGCCGGTGCAGCATAATCCGTAGCAAGTATACAACTTACAATTTGCTCAACTCTTTCTGCCTTAGCGCCGGCAAGAAATGTTTTTACAACCTTTGCCGATTCTTCCTGACCGCCTGCTCCTAGTACCAGATCATGATAGAATAGAGCAAAGGTAATATTTTGTTTCCACTCATCATTAAGCATGGTTTTTGTATTCACGGTTTTAGAAATTTTATTTTCTGTAAAATCGTTAAGCATTTGCACACAATATTCTATGTGACCAAAGTTATGATAGGCACGCTCTTTATAAATCTTTTCGAGTCTATCATATTCAGTTGATATTTGAGGCCAAATTTTACCTGTCCCCATATCTTCGGCTGCATCTCTAAATGCTTCTTTTAAAACTATTTTTTTTGTTACCATTTTTCTTTTCCTTTCCTCATCTTAATATTCTAATTGAAACAGCTGATAAAAAACAGTATTTGATACTCAATCGCTTTTCGCCAATATAATACGGTTTGCCCATCTGCGCCACTGATATATGTATGCGGAATCTTTTTTTTAGTAAGAATGTTATGGAGTTCATCGTTTACATCAAAAATTTGATTGCCGTAAATGCCGCAATCTATAATCAAATTAAGTTGCGCATTTTTAATTTGATCGATACGGTATAACATTGAGTGATTCTGCCATGCGCTGCGGTATTTATTTTGATTACCTAAAATTGTGCTTAGATTAAAATCTTGACCGGGACTGTGATCCAGTTCATTCCATTGCATACGAAACAGATCCAAAGTTCCGCTTATGCTTCCTGCATTTTTAAAAACGCCGGTATTTTTAGAAGCGATATACAATGCCCCATTCCCGCCAAAATCATAACCGCTTATAGCTCTGTATTTACTACTCTGCATACAATTATAATTAGATTCTATGTATGCAACTAATTCTTTTGCAACAAATGTTTCGTATCGTAAACCGCCGTGCATAGGACTATCAAACCACCAATTATTTTTTCCATTAGGACAGACAAAAATTATATTTGAATTATCAGACCATTTTTTAAGATCAGGACTTATCCTAATCCATGTGCTTGCATCCCCTCCATAACCATGCAGAAGATAAATTACAGATGATGGTCCTGTAGGCTCTTGCGGTGATATGATCATTGTTTCGACACCGATATTCATAGAATCGCTAAAAACAATAACAGGTTCTACTTTTGCAGCAAAACAATATCCTGCAATAAAAAGAAATAAAATTGATACTTGTGCATATTTCATCGTTAAACTATAATCAATTGTATTGAGTTTTTCAATCAACTGAGTTTTCAATCAACTGAGTTTTCAATCAACTGGGTTTTTCAATCAACGTTCACTTGCAATAGCGGGTGTTATAAGGAATTTACAATGGGTGTACGCGGCGAAGTTTTTTCTACAAGTGTTCAGTTAAAAAACAGAACGTATTTTTTTAATGTTAAAGAAAACCGAACCGGCGACCTTTATCTTAATATTGTCGAAAGTAAAAATGCGGAAGGCGGCGGTTTTGAACGTCAGTCTGTTATTCTGTTTGCATCTGATCTGCAAGAATTTTTAAAAGGTTTTGATGAATCGTTGCGTGTCTTGGAAAAGTCTGCAAAAGAAAAACGGCGCATACCGGCAGCCGGTAAATCGGACAGACGTCCCCCTGACGATAGATCACGACCTCAAAGGACTGATGGACAAAAACCTCGTGCTAATGGACGCGACAAAAGCGCAGGCGCGAACAAAACCGACGGCTGGAAAAAACATTTTAGCCGTGACGGCGACAAACCTTATGCACAAAGATCAGCTCAATCTTCGCGTCCGCATGATGGTGGGGATCGCGAAGGGCAAAAACGTCTTGTTGTAAAAAGAGGCAGACCAAAATCCTAAGGGGGTTAACCTACTGTTGCCTCTGCTGACTGCCTGAGATGTGCTTTTATTTCGGCAATGAATACTTCGGCATACTGTTCTTGTTTCCTTTTGCCGACTCCGGATACATTTAAAAAACTTTCTTTTGTAACAGGTTTTTTTATGCACATATCTTTTATGGACGCATCTGCAAAAACAATATAGGCAGGTATTTTTGCATCAGATGCCAACTTTGTCCTAAGCGCCTTTAATTTTTCAAATAACGACAAATCAATGTTAAGATCTTCGTTTTGTTCTTTGTAAAAATCCATGCGGGCACTAGTTTGTTTTTCTGCTTTTGGTAATTTTATTATTATTGAAAAATCTGTTTTAAAAACATCAGCGGATTTTTCTGTGCGCATTACTACAGGATATTCATTTGCACTAATAGCAAGATAATCATTTTCTATTAAATAATCGAGTATACGCCGTATACGGTTTGTTCCGTTATCTGCCATAATACCGTAAGTAGAAAGTGTGTTAAGACCGGCTTCCAACACTTTGTTATTTTTGCTGCCATGCAAAATATCAATTATCATAGTCTTACCAAAATAAATCGGACCGTGTTTTTCGTTGCCGCGTTGTTCAACACGGTACACACACGAGACGATTTTTTTTGCCTCGATTGTAATATCGGTTTCTTCAAACTGTGTTAAACAATTTGAACAATGTCCGCACAGCGCATTTGTTTTTTCACCAAAATAATTTAGTATATATGATCTAAGGCAATATTGCGTTGTGCTGTAAAATGTCATAAATTTTAAAAGCTCAAGGTTTTGTTTTTTTAGTTTGTCTGCTAAGCTGCGATCAATGTCTTCTATGCCTGCGGAATTTTCGCTATGTTCAATTAAATATTTATTGGTGTGTACGTCTTGCGCACTGTAAAATAAAATACAATCGGCATTTTCGCCGTCCCGCCCTGCTCTGCCTGCTTCCTGATAGTAGCTTTCGATATTTTTCGGCATATTATAATGAATGACAAATGACACATTTGATTTGTCAATTCCCATACCAAAGGCGTTTGTGGCAACCATAACAGTTTTACGGTCGTAAATAAAATCATCCTGATTTGCATGACGTTCTTCATCTGCAAGTCCTGCATGATAACGTGTTGTAGGTACACCTGCTGAATTCAATATATCACAAACTTCTTCTACAGTCTTACGTTTTGAGCAATAAATAATACCGCTCTTATTTGGATTGTTTTGTATGTAAGTAAAAACAGCTTTATTTTTTTCTGCGGCACTTTCTAAACGTTGTACTTCATAGTAAAGATTTGTGCGGTCAAAGCCCGTTACAATTTCGTAAGGATTTTTTAATTCCAGCATTGATTTAATATCTTGTTGTACATTTTTTGTGGCGGTTGCGGTAAAAGCACCTATAACAGGTTTGTAGTTTAAGTTATCAATAAATTCTTTTATTTTTAAATAGCTTGGACGAAAATCATGACCCCACTGCGATACACAATGCGCCTCGTCTACAACGACCATAGAAATTCTGGTGTTATGTGCAATATTATAGATGCCTTCACTTGCAAGACGCTCCGGTGCAATGTATAAAATCTTATATACACCGGATAATGCACCTTGCAATGTTTCTTTGTATTCAGGGTAAGAAAGAGAGCTGTTTAAAAAAGCGCAGGGGATACCGGCTTCCTGCAATGCGTTTACCTGATCCTTCATAAGTGATATCAAGGGCGAGATAACCAGACTAAGACCGTCCATTAGCAATGCAGGTATTTGATAACAGATAGACTTGCCCGCTCCTGTCGGCATAATGGCAAGTACATCTTGTTTATTTAATAGCGCGTCAATTGTATCACGCTGACCGTAACGAAATGTTGTATATCCAAAATATCTTGCAAGCAGTTCTTCCGGTTGTAAAATAGTTGATCTTCCTTAATCAATCAGGAATCAATCAAAAAGCATCTTCGGATTCTTCCGATTCAGATTCGCCTGCTTCAGGTTCGCCTGATTCAGATTCTTCCAATTCACTTGATTCTTCTATTTCAAGCTCAGGCTCATCCTTTGCAGGTTTATCTTTTTCAGGCTCATCTTTGTTTTTTTTGACTTTTGGAATTACCGAAGGAGATCCGCCTGCCGGTTCAAGCCACACCTGAACGCTTACATCACCAAATGGCATCATAAATGTATAGATGTTCGGGTCGGACTCTTCTTTTGTTACTTGTATTGGCTCAGCACCTTTTTTTCCTGAAACTCTGTGAACAACACAGCCTGGGTCAGGAGCAATGGTTAGAGTTACAAGGCGTTCAACATAAGGTTTTGCAGGGTTTACAACAACGCTGCCTGTTCCATCGCCTATTTTAGTTACCGATACTGAATATGAAATAGCGGGAGCGTAAGGAACTTCAGAATTTCCGCAAGCTAAAAAAATGCTGCCAAAAAAAACTACGGCAACAAGCCGCTTTATATGGTTATGGTTTTCCATCTATGTGTCCTTTTTTTAAAAGATTACATGCTATTATCGGCATATTTTATGAAAAAATCAAGGATAAAAGAAACAGGATTGTTGCACACTATAAATTTGTGCGTTTTAGGTTATAATAAATTAAACCAATAAAAGCCTTGCGCTATGCGGGCAATGGATCAATATGAATAATGGATCAATATGAATTTAGAAGCTTTTATTTTAGGCTGCGGGGGGATGATGCCCTTGCCTAATAGACATCTTACCTCTGTCCTGTTGCGGCGTGAAGGCGACCTATTCCTGTTTGACGGCGGCGAGGGGACCCAGGTTTCGTTACGCAAGCTCAACCTGCGCTGGAAAAAGATTTCGGCTATTTTTGTAAGCCACATGCACGCCGATCATGTTACAGGAATTCCGGGACTGTTGATGCTCTCCAGTCAAGTTGACCGCAGTGAACCTATGTATATTATAGGGCCGCCGCGCCTTGCCGAGTATATAGAAAGCTCACGGCGGATTTTGGATATGTATATCAACTATGAAATCATTGTTAAGGAAATTACCGAGCCGGGAATTGTTTTTAGCGGTGATGATTTTCACGTCCGCGCTTTTCCGCTGCGGCACACAAAGCCTTGTTTTGGCTATGCGCTGGAAGAGGATGTGCGTCCCGGCGAATTTTTTCCGCAAAAGGCACTTGATGCCGGTGTTCCCTGCGGACCCGCTTGGTCGCGTTTGCAGCATGGGCAATCTGTAAAGTCTATATCAGGTGCAGATGTTACACCTGAAGATGTAATGGGCAAAGAGCGAAAAGGACGGAAGTTTACTTTTGTTACAGACTCTCTTGCATTTAAAGAAATTGCATCTGAGGCGCAGGATTCTGATTTTTTTGTCTGCGAAGGTATGTTTGAGCATGCTTTACAAGACGATGCCCGCGAAAAAAAGCACATGACAGCCCTGCAAGCTGCCAAAATCGCAAAGGACGCTCAGGTAAAAAAACTTGCTCTTATACATTACAGCCCGCGTTACACCGAATACGATCTAAAAAACTTGCTAAAAGAGGCGCAATCGGTCTTTCCAAACACAATATTATCCCGGGATAAGGCAGTTTTTAATATTGAATACGAGGATTAAAAATTAAGATTTATGAATGTATCGGTTGCAGCAATTGCTATTGAAGGCGGAAAATATTTTATTGCCAAACGTAAATCCGGCGGCTCTATGAGCGGCAAATGGGAGTTCCCAGGCGGTAAGTGCGAGGACGGCGAGACCAAGATTCAAGCACTCTTGCGCGAGATAAAAGAGGAATTCGATGTTGAAATTACAGTTGGTAAAAAGTTAGCGGAAGGAAACTTTGAAAACAAGGGTGTAAAACATCATTTGGAAGCGTACGCTGTTTCGTTTTTGTCTACAGATTTTAAACTTGTCGAACACACAGAATATGCGTGGGCTACGGCTTTGGAAATTGAGTGTCTGGATTTTACGCCAAGTGATTTAGATTTACTTAGATCTATCGAGGCATGCGCTGAATAGATTGCGGCGGGGACTTTTATTGAGGTGCATTATTGAGGTAAAGTTTGCGCGGCGGTTTTCGCCTTTGCTTTTGATGAATAGATACGCAGATCGTCTTCGCGCAGCCAGCCGGAATAGCTGCCTTTTGCAAAAACCCAGTTTTCTGCTTTTTCATTTATTACAATGGGGCGGCGTTCAATAATTTCTACAATAGAGCCTTTGCGCAAAAATCCAAGTGATTTTCCGTCTTGCCCTTGTTTGTCAAGAACATGCGTATAGTTTGTGCTAATTACTCCGTAGCCTATTACATCGCGTGAAAGCGGCGGCGTTGGAGGAATTACAATATCGTCGGCAGTGCTACTACTGCGTGTGCATGAAAAAAACAGAAAAATCAGGGCAAGAAAAAATCGAAAACAAAAGCCCCGTGTGTTTACCGTCAACGATACTGTCCGCATTATACATCACCCATTCCGGCGCAAGCGGACTTTTTCTATGTCGTAGCTAAAAAGTTCGCGCAGATCGTTTAGACCCAGTGCCATAAGTGCCATACGGTCTATGCCTATGCCCCAAGCAGCAACAGGAACTTTTACACCGAGCGAAAGGCTTACTTCAGGACGGAAAATACCGGAGCCTCCAAGCTCAAACCAACCCAGAACCGGATGTTTTATGTGTACTTCAATGGAAGGCTCTGTAAAAGGGAAGTAACCGGGAACATATTTGACTTCCTTTGCGCCGGCAACTTCTACGGCAAATGTTTCAAGCATACCAAGTAAGGTTCGCAGATTGACATCTTCGCCAAGGACTATGCCTTCTGTTTGGTAAAAGTCGCTAAGGTGAGTGGCATCAACTTTGTCATACCGGAAACAGCGCAATATTCCAAAGTATTTGCCGGGGATTTTTGCCTTAGGCAGAGTCTTAGCCGACATAACCGTACCTTGACTGCGTAATATTAGACGCTTTGTAAAATTTTCGTCAAATTTATAATTCCAGCCGCGGCTGCCCGTGTTGCCGCCGTTTGTATGCGCCTGCGAAACATTGCTAAGCCAAGGTTCCGCAATAATTTTTGCTTGTTGAGGTTCTGAAATATGATAAACATCGTGAATATCGCGGGCAGAATGGAATTGCGGCATAAAAAGCGCGTCCGAATTCCAAAATTCAGTTTCTACAAGGGGACCATCAAACTCTTCAAAGCCGAAAGATACCAATTTATCCTTTGTTTGCTCTAAAAATTGACTGTAAGCATTGGTTCTGCCGCTGATTAAACGTGAAGGGGGCAATTGAACATTGTAAGAACGGAAATTTTTACCTTTCCAAGAGCCTGCACTTAACATTTCCGGCGTTAAAGTGCCTATTTCTTCGCCTGTTATCCCGCTTTGACGCAGGGCAGAGGCTATTGCATCATATTCACCGGTAAAATTAAAAATAACTGTTTCCCGCTCCAGCAAACGGAATGCTGCATCTGAGGCCGCGCGTTTTTTAGCAATTCCTGAAATGGCTTTTTTTTCTGCGGCACTTAATTCGGCTTCGGCGATTGCGGAATCTGTTTTTGCAACGGCTTTATCCAAAATGCCTCGTATTACTGCAAAATATTCTGCAGCGTCTGGCGAAGATTTTTGCGAAATGCAAACCTTTTTTGCATCGTTCATGGCAAGTGCGCCTAATTTTGATAGTGTTCCAAAGGCACTGCCTATATCTTTATTATCAATTCCAAGCTCTTTTGCAATTTCAGGCAGCGATAAATCGTTTTTTGTGCGGACAAGCTCTAAAATTCGCTCTTCCGGTGTGCCTTTTTCTTTATATGTTTTGCCTAAATCTGTAATTTCGTAAAATATTGCAGTTTTACGCTGTTTTTCAGCAATAATCCCTTTGCTAAGAAGCCAAGAAAGTGCTTGATTCCCATTTCCTGCCTTAAAATTTAAATCTGATTCAACTTTTTCGATAGATAAATCATCGCCTGCACCGTACTGCAGGATAATTTTAACTTCCAGAGGATGAAGATTCTTGACGGCACTTTGTATATCCATATTAATTTTTGGCGAACAAAAACCGCTTACTTTACCTGCGAAATAATTTCTGAAATGATGCGGTCTGTCTGTGCACAGTCAACTTGGCAGGTACCAACCTGATGATGTCCGCCGCCGCCGTATTTTAGCATCAAACTGCCCACATCAACCGATGCCGTTTTATTTATGATGCTGTAACCAACGGTTATAACCGTGTTTACGTTTTTCCTGCCGTCCACAACCCAAACAGAAATATTTTGATCGGGGAACAAGGTGTAAAGTAAAAATCTGTTGCCCGCATTAATTGTCTCAATACCGCGAAGGTCTACCAGCACAACGCGGCCTTCTACTTTTGCATGATCTTTTACCATTTTTTTAAACAACTCGTCCTGCTCTTTGTAAACAGTAACGCGCTCTTTTACATCGGGCAAGAGTAAAATTTCGCTGATAGGCTTGTCCAGCGTTTCATTGCTTAGTTGCTTCATTAAATCGAGGTTGCTGATTTTAAAATCCCTAAAGCGGCCTAAACCGGTTCGCGGATCGGCAATAAAACCAAGCAAAACCCAGCCTTCAGGGTGCAGAATTTCGTCAACAGTAAGATCGCCTGAGTCCATTTTGTCAACATATTTGATCATCTCCGCAAATTTCCCTAATTTTGCCTCTCCGCCGTAGTATTCGTAAATTACATGTGCGCAACTAGGAGCTTTTTTGGAAACACCGGCATAGCTTACGGCACTGCCCAAGCGCTCGGTTTCGCTGGAATGATGGTCAAACCAGAGTCCGCAACCCTTAATATAGGGTACATTCGCGACAATATCATCTTTTGTTGCCGTAATTTTACCATCCTGAATATCCTTTGGATGAACGAACAACCAATCGTCAATCATACCCAATGCCTCCAGCAAAGCGCCGCAAGCAAGTCCATCAAAATCTGATCTTGTAATTAATCGCATAAAATCCTCCTAATTCAAGGTTAGCGGCTGATCGGAGTCGAACCGACGTCTTCAGCTTGGAAGGCTGAGATAATAGCCGTTATATGACAGCCGCATTTTTTTTGCAGGCGAACAGACCTAGCGGCGATTGGGATCGAACCAATGACCTAGAGGATATGAATCTCTTGCTCCACCGACTGAGCTACGCCGCCGCAATATTCACCTCCTTCAACTGTATCATTTTTGTAAGATGCTTACAAGTGGGTAATCTTTGCGCTAATATAGAAATATGACAAAGAAAATTTTTGCCGCAGTTTTTGTTTTATCTTTTACGCCTGCATTGTGTTTGCATGCACAAAAGATTATCACAGGTGATTCAATTCCGTTGCGCGGCGAGGCAAAGTATAAAGGGGCATGGACCCACTTTGATTATGTAAATCCAAATGCACCTAAGGGCGGCAGCATTACTCATTATTCAATAGGTACTTATGACAACTTTCACCGGTATGCTCTGCGCGGTTCGACGTGCGAAGGCAGTGACTATTTTTACGATACATTGATGGTGGAGGCGAAAGATGAAATCGGCACTCTGTATCCGCTTATTGCAAGCAAGGTAGAATATCCAGAGAACTATAAATATATCATTTTGGATATTAACCCTAACGCAAAGGATCAAAACGGGAATCCAATCACTGCAGAAGATGTTGCGTTTTCGTATAACATGTTTTACGAAAAAGGTGTGCCGCAATTTCGATCTTATTATGCAGGTGTTACTGTAAAAGTTTTGGCGGGTAATCGTGTGCGTTTTGATTTGGGAGATAAAAACGATAAAGAAATGATGATGGATTTATCAAAGACAACTGTGTTCCCAAAAAGTTTTTGGACTGATAAAGAATTCAGCGAGCCTTTAATGTCGCCGCCTGTTGGAACAGGACCTTACAGAGTAAAAGATTATAAGATGGGGCAGTATGTGGTGTTAGAACGTGTAAAAGATTATTGGGCAAAAGATTTGCCTGTCAACAAAGGCATCTACAATTTTGATACAATCCGCTATGATTATTACCGCGACAGTAATGTGGCGTTTGAAGCATTTAAAGCAGGTGAATATGATTTTAGGAAGGAGAATTCAGCAAAGAACTGGGCAACAGAATATACGGGAAATATTTTTGAAAACGGCACAATGATCCGTGAAGAAATTGAACACGAAATTGCACAAGTAACAACAGGGTTGATTTTTAATTCTCAAAGTGAACTTTTTAGTAATCGCATAATCCGCATAGCATTAAATTATTTTTTTGATTTTGAATGGATGAATAAAAATCTTTTTTACAGTCAGTATAAAAGAACACGTTCGTATTTTCAAAATACAGAATACGAGGCAACGGGGACTCCTGCAAAAGAGGAGCTTGCTATCTTGGAAAAATTACGCGGCAAAATTCCGGAGGAAGTTTTTACAAGCATATACAATCCGCCTGTGTTTTCCGGTGATGGTAATGTCCGTCCGCAAGCACGCGAAGCAATGAAACTTTTTGCAGAGGCAGGTTGGAATTTAAAAAACGGTAAACTTGTAAATGCAGATGGTAAGCAAATGGAATTTGAATTGTTAGTTCACGATGTATCGACAGAACGATATGCCCTGCCGTATCAGGATATGTTAAAACACTACGGCATCATTATGAAAATACGCACAGTTGATCCAAGTCAGTTCATAAACCGGCTGCGCTCCGGCGACTTTGAAATGACATCAATGAGTTACCCCGAATTGCAGTATCCGTCTTCCAGTCTTATGATACTTTTTCATTCAAGCCATATTGATTCTACATGGAACTTGGCGCGGATCATTGACCCTGCTGTAGATAATCTTGTTGAACAAATTGCAGGAAGTCAGGAAGATCCAAAGCGTCTGCTGCATTTAGGTCATGCACTCGACCGCGTGCTTACATGGAATCATTATATGATACCGCAGTGGCACCTGAACAAATTCAGATTAGCATACAAAAATAAATTTGTAAAACCTGCTCTGCGTCCAAAATACGATGTGGGTCTTGATACATGGTGGGTAAAAGATGTATCAACAAAAAATTAAGGGCACCTTAATAGACAAAAAAGAGATGCACCACCCCGCCACTTGTTTTTTTCCCCACGTTATGCCTATAATATCAATATGACATTATTTAGCAACAACACAACAATTTCCCCATTCTGCAAGAAAGCGCAAGGACCACACGCCCCCGCTAGCAGGCTGAATA
>BTID01000113.1:0-15603 GCA_036245275.1 Termitinemataceae bacterium | reverse complement strand
ATCAGTATAGCAGAACTCATTTCCTTAAGCGTGTGCAAAGCGGCAAATTTTGGCGTTTTGCGGTACCGGGTCTTAATATAGTATATTTCCGATAATGATAAGGGGCATTGTTTCTAAAAAAATCCCCTTTTTAACATGATGGAAATTGACATAAAAAACATATTAAAAACCCTTTTTTTTCTAATGCTCGTTGTCGTAAGTGCTGTCTTGGTGCGCCCCTTGCAAAAGACAATTTTGGACAATTTTGACTTGATTAAATCATTATACATAGAAAGTATAGAGCAGAAATTCGGCAGGGTTATTTCATACAGCTCCATAGGTCCTTCTGTTTTCGGTACACTTGATATAAAAAATATTTCTATAAAAGTGCAACGCGAAACTGAAGATGATTTTGAAGATTTTATCCTGGATAATTTAGAAGATAGTGATTCACTTGCTTATGAGGGGACTGTGCCTCTTGAACAACTTGTCCCTGACATAACTATAAAAAGGCTGCGTATAAATTACAGTATTTTTGATTTACTAGGTTTTAAATTTTTAAAAAGTTTACGTGAGGTTAAGATTATAAGTCCTGTTGTAGAATTTACAACTGAAAAAGATCTGATTGATTTTTTTAAAAAAACAGCAATAGATGATGACAATGAATCAGAAGCAACAGATGGCAGCAAGAAAGGTGTTTCGGTTAACTCAACTTTACAAAAAGTATTTTCATTACTTCCTAGCGATTTAAAATTGCGCATAACAAACGGAAAGGTGCTATTACGTGCAGGAAGCAGCAATGCATATTTTTCTGATTTTTCGCTACGCTCTGATATAATTGACGGCAAATTTAATTTTAAAGCTGTTTGGGATGCTGATACGCTTGTATCAGGCTTTACAAAAGAGCCTTTAAAAATTACTTTTCCATGCAGTATAGAAAGCAGTTATGATCCGCAAAAAAGTTATGGAATTATTAAGACATCTTTTTCCGAAGTGCACACGGAAAAACTGACATTGCATAATTTAAAATTAAACGGGATTTTGAACAATGAAGAATTTACACTGCAGAAAGTTCCGCTAAAGAATTTCGGCAGCCTTTTAGGCGGCAACAAACTCTTGCAAAATGCAATAGCTGATTTTGATTTGAATGTTGCTTATGATTTTGAAAATTCAAACCTTAAAATCAACACTGAATTTAAGGACTTTGAACCTGCATCATTAATGACGTGGACAAATGCTTACGATAAATTTAACGATCTGCAAAAAATTAAAATTAATGGCACTGCAGAAACAAATATTAATATTACAGAAGGCGTTAATTACGATGTTGATTTGTTGATCGACTGCGATGAAACTTCAACAATAGGCGCCGGAAAAATTACTCTTGCTGCTTTTGGAACAGAACACGAGATGCAAATTAAAAACATGAACATTGATGCAGAACGCGGCAAGGCAATTATAAGCGGAAATCTTAATATTGACACTTTATCGCCTGCTATCGAAATAAATTTTGAAAATTTTATTCTTACCCCGCATGTAAACGGCAGTCCCATAAGCGGCAATATTTCTGTTATGACTTTCAAAGATACAATTACCGTATTTAGCAACGCATTAAGTTTTGGTAACACAGAGCTTACCCCATTAAATATTAACCTGGTAAAACAAGAAACCGGATTTGATTTAACACTTACTGCAATGCGGTATACAAACACAGAATCGTATACAGATGTGGGTATATCATTTATTAACACAGAGTTAACTTATGATAATAAGCAAAATGAATTCCAACTTATGTTTGCGCTGGATTCTGTTCCTGCTTCCGATTTGCTGGAAATTGCCGGAGCATTTGTAATAGATCAAAAACTTCCGCAAATAATAAAAACAGGATTAAGTAATGTACTAATAACAACAGAAATATTTGCAAACTATGATTTTGCTCATTTAGTGTACAACATTCCGCGTTTTATTACGGCAGTTCCGGGAGGCAAAGGCATTTGGTCTAATTCATCACTTTACGGAACAGAAGAATATTTTGTATTAAACGAAGGGACAGTTGTTACAAAAAGCGGTGCGGTACGTTTTGATGCGGGGGCTTTTTTTGATGACATAGAAAATATTATTTTTTCGTTTAATCTTTATTGGATGAACAGTTCGTATTTAGTACAAGGCAGCGTTGTAGATAAACGGAATGTAAATATTAATAGCCAAGGTGTAAATGCAAGTTTTAATTTGGAGGAATCAGGGACACTCTGGGGATTATTGAATTTAAATACATTGCAAATTCCTATTGGTAAACAAGTTTTAGCTGTTGACTGCTCGTCAACATTCCGTTACGAAACACCCGACCTATGGAATTTTGATTTAGAAAAATTAGAGTTTAATACATTTTCTTCTGCGTTTGCATCAAGTGCGTCAGCGGAATTTCAGGCACATGCTAATCAGGATAAAGCAGAAATTCTGCGTATGTATATTGATGACGGCAGGGGGCCGCTTTTTGGTAATGCTTCTTTTACTTGGGATAGGGTTGTACAAGGCAACGGCATTACAAAATATGTAAATATTTCCGGACTTGGTAATTTGCGCGACCTTGACGGCAGTGAAACGCTTTCCATAGAAATAAACGACAGCGGCAGCTCATTTTTTGCATGGCTTAATGCAACAAACTTTCAAAGCAGCAGATTGATTAAGTCAAACAATAATTTATTAATTTCAGGAGAGCTGGGATTTTTCCAAAATGCAAGCGAGGCTTGGTCGTGCGCTATTGATTTAAATTCACTTAGCGGAAATTTCGGCGGCAGTACTATATCGCTAAGTACACACGGCATACTTGATGCACACAGACTTGAGTTAGGCGTAACTTCTATTAATATTGCGTCATTAGTTGCGGAGATTCCTTTTTTAAGTGTGGCAATCGATCAACAAAAAATAGAAACACAAGCATCATTATATGGTATTTCAGGATCAGGCGGAGAGATTAATGCAGACATTTTTTTAAATGCAGAATTCGGCGAAATCAGCTCATGGCTTGGAATAGGAAATGTGTTAAACGAAATAAAAGGAAAAATCAGTTTTGAAAACGTACGTTTTGAAGATATCGAAATAGGAGATTCGTTTAATTTTCTGTTTTCGCGTACAGCAAATATTATTTCTGTAACAGGCGGACCAGAGGACATGCTGCGTATTCAAATGGACGCGCAAGGCGATTTCTTTGCAGCGTTATCCAGCCCAAGCCCAATAAAAGGCACTATTGTCGGCCTTATACAAAACGACAAAATCGATCTAAAAACATCAAATCTTGTTATTTCGCTAGAAAAGCTATGGCATTACGTTCCCGTTAACCAAGTTAATTTTACAGGCGGATTAGTTTTAGCGAATATTCATATTATAGGTCCGCTCCATAACCCTGAATTCTTTGGATATGCCGTTGCCTCCGGTCTTACATTAAATCTACCCGGTTTTGTAAGCGAGAATATAGGACCTACACCTGCTGTGTTGACACTTAGCGGCAATGAAATGCGGTTAGAAAATCTATATACAGTTGTTGGTAAAACCGGTGCATGCAATGTAAGCGGAACCTTCTTTTTTGATCGCTGGGTGCCTGGAACTTTTTCTATTTCTATAGATGCCTCTGATGTAAACCCAATACCTATTGCGCTTAACATATCAGGGTTTATAGCAAACGGGTTTGCGCATGGTAATTTGAATTTATCAAAAGATGGTGAAGCTCTGAATGTAAACGGCGATATTGTTTGTAACGAAGCAGAGCTTACACTTGCAGATGAGGATGCCGAAAAAAGAGAAAAAGAAAAAACCGGCAAAAAAAATAAAAAAGAAAAATCTAAAAAAGGTAAAGATGCGCAAGATATTATTCAGATGCAAAAAAACGAACGTATAAATAATCTTATGCTTGTACAAAATATAGAGACATCTAAAATGCCCAAGCAGATCGATTTAACAGTAACGGTAGGCAACAAAGTTGAATTCTTGTGGCCTAATGCGCGCTTCCCAATAATAAGAGCAAATGCAACAGCAGGAAATAAGATCGCTATAACTAACGATACATTGGCAAATCATTTTTCGTTAAAAGGCGACATTGATATAAAAACAGGCGAGATTTTCTACTTTCAGCGAAGTTTCTATATTAAACAAGGCACTATAAGTTTTAACGAAAGCGAGATCAGTTTTGATCCGCGCATTACTGCCCGTGCAGAAACACGGGATATGACAAATAATGAAGCTGTTACAATTTCTATGGTTATCAATAATCAAACTTTAAGTAATTTTACACCTGTGCTAGAATCAAATCCGCCTCTTTCGCAAGTGGAAATTTTAGCGTTGATGGGCGAAAAAATTATGGGCACGCCGGGGGATGAAAATTCTGTGCCGCTTGCTGTTCTTTCTTCTACCGCAGACCTTCTTGCACAGTTTGCAGTTGTCCGTCAGTTTGAAAAAACACTACGGAAGATTTTGCATGTCGACATGTTCTCTTTTAGAACACAGGCAATTCAAAATACAATTCTGTTAAATCTGCCGTTTAACGGACAGGGGGGATCAACAACACCAAACAATGCAGCGGATAATATGGACACGCCGGTAGATAGCAGAAATCAAACAAGAATCGGTAACTATTTTGATAATACAACTGTTTATATTGGTAAGTACATAGGAACGGGAGTCTTTGCGCAAGCTATGCTTTCGTTGCGTTACGACAAAGATAAGTTGGATATGGGCGGGCTAAGAATAGAACCTGATATAAGCATGGAATTTCAATCTCCGCTGTTCTATATAAGGTGTGATGTAATTCCTACTCACCCCGAAACATACTTTGTCGGCGACACAAAATTCACTGTTACAAAGAAATGGACATTGCCTTAGATTTACGGCCGCTCGCCCTGTGTGCAGATATATACACGGTTAGCAAATTTGAAGTAAAATGATGGAAGTAGCATGATTCATATTACAAAATATCTTTACGGTAAAAAAAGAATGTCATTTGCAAATATTTTTTTTGCCGTGTTTTTCTTATTTGCCGCAAGTTTTACGTTCGCACAGGATGCGGATTCTTCTTCAGTTGCCGAAGATTGGTTTATCGGCAGAAAAATCAAGGATATTATTTTTGAAGGCTTAAAACACATAAAAGCATCCGAATTAGACGGTGTTACCGATTCCTACGTTGGCAAGACCTTAACTTACGACCTTTTTTATGAGCTTAACGGAAAAATTTATGCGCTAGATTACTTTGAGCCGGATATTAAGCCGACTGCCGTGCCGGTTGCCAATGATGTTATCATCAGATTTATTGTTAAAGAACGTCCAACTATATCAAAAATTGATTTTGTCGGAAACTCAGGCTTGCGCCGCAACGAGCTTTTGAATGTAATCAGCATAAAACCGAACGAAATTGCGAATCAGGTAAAAATCCGCCTTGACGAACAGGAACTTATCAAAAAATATCTGGAAAAGGGCTATCCTGACATTTCCGTTACTTCCACAACAAGAACCGATAAAAACGGGTCAGTAAACCTTACCTTTACCGTGAGCGAAGGTGTTAAGATAACTATTGATGCTATCTATTTTGAAGGAAACAGCGTTTTTTCGCAAAAAACGCTTGCCAATCAGCTTAGTTTAAAGACAAAAGTGCTTTTTAAAAGCGCAGCGTTTCAAGAGGCAAAACTTATTGCCGACCGCGAGTCTATTATTAAATTTTACCATGACCGAGGCTATATTGATGCGGAAATTACCGATATTATCCGTGATATAACGCATGATGCTGCCGGAAATCATCTGGCTCTTACATTTAGACTTTCAGAAGGGGAGCGCTATACATTCGGCGGCATTATTTTTGACGGCAATCATATATTCAACGAAAAAGAAATGCAGGCGCTTGTTCAGTCTAAAAAGAACGAAATAATAAACCAAAGCCGTCTTGATCAAGACTTTATGCGGATAATGAATAAGTACACGCAAAACGGCTACATTTTTAACACGATAGACCCGGAAGAACACCGCGACAATGTCAACAGGACGGTTTCTTACACAGTCAACATTGTTGAGCGCGGCAGGGCGCATCTTGAAAACATCATCGTTACCGGCAATAAAAAGACAAAAGATTATGTTATTTTGCGGGAGTTACCGCTGGAAACCGGCGATATTTTTTCTAATACAAAAATTACATCGGGTTACTCTAACCTGTATAATATGCAGTTTTTTTCGAGTGTATTGATGGACCCAAGACAGGGCAGTGCCGAAGGGCTTATGGACCTGATTATCAATGTTGAAGAACAGCCTACCACAGATTTGCAGGCGGGTTTGACATTTTCCGGTTCTACTGACCCTGATGCCTTCCCTATTTCTTTGCAGCGTTATCCAGCCCAAGCCCAATAAAAGGCACTATTGTCGGCCTTATACAAAACGACAAAATTGATCTAAAAACATCAAATCTTGTTATTTCGCTAGAAAAGCTATGGCATTACGTTCCCGTTAACCAAGTTAATTTTACAGGCGGATTAGTTTTAGCGAATATTCATATTATAGGTCCACTCCATAACCCTGAATTCTTTGGATATGCCGTTGCCTCCGGTCTTACATTAAATCTACCCGGTTTTGTAAGCGAGAATATAGGGCCTACACCTGCTGTGTTAACACTTAGCGGCAATGAAATGCGGTTGGAAAATCTATATACAGTTGTCGGTAAAACCGGTGCATGCAATGTAAGCGGAACCTTCTTTTTTGATCGCTGGGTGCCTGGAACTTTTTCTATTTCTATAGATGCCTCTGATGTAAACCCAATACCTATTGCGCTTAACATATCAGGGTTTATAGCAAACGGGTTTGCGCATGGTAATTTGAATTTATCAAAAGATGGTGAAGCTCTGAATGTAAACGGCGATATTGTTTGTAACGAAGCAGAGCTTACACTTGCAGATGAGGATGCCGAAAAAAGAGAAAAAGAAAAAACCGGCAAAAAAAATAAAAAAGAAAAATCTAAAAAAGGTAAAGATGCGCAAGATATTATTCAGATGCAAAAAAACGAACGTATAAATAATCTTATGCTTGTACAAAATATAGAGACATCTAAAATGCCCAAGCAGATCGATTTAACAGTAACGGTAGGCAACAAAGTTGAATTCTTGTGGCCTAATGCGCGCTTCCCAATAATAAGAGCAAATGCAACAGCAGGAAATAAGATCGCTATAACTAACGATACATTGGCAAATCATTTTTCGTTAAAAGGCGACATTGATATAAAAACAGGCGAGATTTTCTACTTTCAGCGAAGTTTCTATATTAAACAAGGCACTATAAGTTTTAACGAAAGCGAGATCAGTTTTGATCCGCGCATTACTGCCCGTGCAGAAACACGGGATATGACAAATAATGAAGCTGTTACAATTTCTATGGTTATCAATAATCAAACTTTAAGTAATTTTACACCTGTGCTAGAATCAAATCCGCCTCTTTCGCAAGTGGAAATTTTAGCGTTGATGGGCGAAAAAATTATGGGCACGCCGGGGGATGAAAATTCTGTGCCGCTTGCTGTTCTTTCTTCTACCGCAGACCTTCTTGCACAGTTTGCAGTTGTCCGTCAGTTTGAAAAAACACTACGGAAGATTTTGCATGTCGACATGTTCTCTTTTAGAACACAGGCAATTCAAAATACAATTCTGTTAAATCTGCCGTTTAACGGACAGGGGGGATCAACAACACCAAACAATGCAGCGGATAATATGGACACGCCGGTAGATAGCAGAAATCAAACAAGAATCGGTAACTATTTTGATAATACAACTGTTTATATTGGTAAGTACATAGGAACGGGAGTCTTTGCGCAAGCTATGCTTTCGTTGCGTTACGACAAAGATAAGTTGGATATGGGCGGGCTAAGAATAGAACCTGATATAAGCATGGAATTTCAATCTCCGCTGTTCTATATAAGGTGTGATGTAATTCCTACTCACCCCGAAACATACTTTGTCGGCGACACAAAATTCACTGTTACAAAGAAATGGACATTGCCTTAGATTTACGGCCGCTCGCCCTGTGTGCAGATATATACACGGTTAGCAAATTTGAAGTAAAATGATGGAAGTAGCATGATTCATATTACAAAATATCTTTACGGTAAAAAAAGAATGTCATTTGCAAATATTTTTTTTGCCGTGTTTTTCTTATTTGCCGCAAGTTTTACGTTCGCACAGGATGCGGATTCTTCTTCAGTTGCCGAAGATTGGTTTATCGGCAGAAAAATCAAGGATATTATTTTTGAAGGCTTAAAACACATAAAAGCATCCGAATTAGACGGTGTTACCGATTCCTACGTTGGCAAGACCTTAACTTACGACCTTTTTTATGAGCTTAACGGAAAAATTTATGCGCTAGATTACTTTGAGCCGGATATTAAGCCGACTGCCGTGCCGGTTGCCAATGATGTTATCATCAGATTTATTGTTAAAGAACGTCCAACTATATCAAAAATTGATTTTGTCGGAAACTCAGGCTTGCGCCGCAACGAGCTTTTGAATGTAATCAGCATAAAACCGAACGAAATTGCGAATCAGGTAAAAATCCGCCTTGACGAACAGGAACTTATCAAAAAATATCTGGAAAAGGGCTATCCTGACATTTCCGTTACTTCCACAACAAGAACCGATAAAAACGGGTCAGTAAACCTTACCTTTACCGTGAGCGAAGGTGTTAAGATAACTATTGATGCTATCTATTTTGAAGGAAACAGCGTTTTTTCGCAAAAAACGCTTGCCAATCAGCTTAGTTTAAAGACAAAAGTGCTTTTTAAAAGCGCAGCGTTTCAAGAGGCAAAACTTATTGCCGACCGCGAGTCTATTATTAAATTTTACCATGACCGAGGCTATATTGATGCGGAAATTACCGATATTATCCGTGATATAACGCATGATGCTGCCGGAAATCATCTGGCTCTTACATTTAGACTTTCAGAAGGGGAGCGCTATACATTCGGCGGCATTATTTTTGACGGCAATCATATATTCAACGAAAAAGAAATGCAGGCGCTTGTTCAGTCTAAAAAGAACGAAATAATAAACCAAAGCCGTCTTGATCAAGACTTTATGCGGATAATGAATAAGTACACGCAAAACGGCTACATTTTTAACACGATAGACCCGGAAGAACACCGCGACAATGTCAACAGGACGGTTTCTTACACAGTCAACATTGTTGAGCGCGGCAGGGCGCATCTTGAAAACATCATCGTTACCGGCAATAAAAAGACAAAAGATTATGTTATTTTGCGGGAGTTACCGCTGGAAACCGGCGATATTTTTTCTAATACAAAAATTACATCGGGTTACTCTAACCTGTATAATATGCAGTTTTTTTCGAGTGTATTGATGGACCCCAGACAGGGCAGTGCCGAAGGGCTTATGGACCTGATTATCAATGTTGAAGAACAGCCCACAACAGATTTGCAGGCGGGTTTGACATTTTCCGGTTCTACTGACCCTGATGCCTTCCCTATTTCGCTTTTGTTTAAGTGGACAGACCGCAATTTCTTTGGCAGAGGCAATGTAGCCGGTGCTGAAATTAATGCCTCGCCTGATGTTCAAAGTCTTTCGCTGCAATATACGCAAAAATGGATGTTCGGCTTGCCGCTTTCAGGCGGGTTTGATTTAACACTATCACATTCAAAACGGCTTGCCGCTATGGATAACGCGCGTCCTTGGTTTGACGGCACGGAAGCTTATGCCTTTCCCGATGGCTTTTCGACTTTTAAAGAATATAATGATGCCGGAAAACTTCCCCCTGATGACTACCTTATGACTTACACACAGTGGGCGCTTTCTTTAGGGTTTTCTACCGGTTATAGATTTTGGACAGTTCTGGGCAATTTAAGTGTAGGCGGCAGCATACGAACAGGCATAAAGTACAATGATTTTGAAAATGCCCTTTACCGCCCCTTTGACAATGCGCTTAGAAACAGAAATGGCGAATGGACACCGGCAAATTCTTTAGCTTTTAGTGTTTCGCTTGACAAGCGTGATGTTTATTACGACCCCACAAAAGGCTATTATGCGAGTGAACGCTTTGGTATATACGGAATTTTGCCCAAAAATATTGAAATTGAACACTACAACCGTAGTGATACAAAACTGGAAGTGTTTTTTAGGTTATGGCGCTGGCAAGCCTTTGAAAAATGGGCGTTTCAAGGTGTGTTAGGTCTGCACACAGGTTTATCGCTAATTATGCGCCAGCCCGGTTACGAAGAACCTATTATCGAAGAAGCCAACAAACTTTCGATAGACGGTATGTTTGTCGGACGCGGCTGGTCGGACGAACGTCTAAACAGAGGTTTTTCACTTTGGGAAAACTGGTTGGAGTTGCGTATCCCGATTATCGAACGGATCATTTCGTTAGACGGATTCTTT
Organism: Termitinemataceae bacterium; assembly: GCA_036245275.1. Lineage (GTDB taxonomy): Bacteria > Spirochaetota > Spirochaetia > Treponematales > Breznakiellaceae > BTID01. Next base: position 5,221 of record BTID01000113.1, on the reverse strand, counting down.
GACGCTGCTGTACGCCGCCCTGCAACCGCCGACATGTTTAGAAGCGAATCTGTTGAAGGCACTGAGTTTATTGATGACATGCGCTTTAGCTTTGGATTTGGGGTGCGCTTTGCCTTGCCGCAATTCCCTTTCCGCTTTCTATTTGCCAAGCGTTTTAGGCATTACCCTGATGACGCACCCAGACCCGGTTGGCAGTGGATGCCAGGTCAGATAGGCGGCAAGACAGACAAACCTTCAAGAGGCTTGGACTTTGTTATATCATTTGCCATATCGACATATTAAAAAACCTCAGGGCAACTCACTTTTTTTCTAAAATGACACACAGGCTGCATACCGGTAAAACAATTCTTGCGGCATTTATGCTGGCTATCGTAATAAAAGCATTCTTTTTTGATTTTATGATTGTTAGCGGTACTTCGATGTTGCCGTCTATCAACAACGGCAAGGTGATTATTGTGAACAGGCTCTCTTACGGGTTTAAACTGCCTGTCGCCCCCACTTATTTTGTACGCTGGCAACTGCCGCATAATGGCGATGTTGTTGTTTTTATTACTCCGTTTGGTGATGTTGCTGTAAAACGCTGCGCCGAACTTGTGCAAAATAATGACGGCGGCTTTTTTTTTATTGCCGTTGGGGATAACAGTGTTGAATCCTACGATTCAAGGTCCTACGGTCCTGTTTCTGTCGATAATATTATAGGTAGAGCTTTCGGTATAAAATGATATTGCAAGAGAATCACATGGATAATAACTCAAATGGCGTGGATTTTGAAACACATGACGGCAAGAATCCTGATACGCGGCTTAGACGTATTTTATTTTTGGTTCTTCTTGCGGCCGCGTCGATTTATGTTATTGCAAATTATGCAGTGCTTATGCTTGGCTCTGTACCCCCAAAAATTCCAACGGCACGTATTACGGCTGACCGAGGGCAGATTCTGGACAGAAACGGCAGAATCCTTGCCATTCAAACCCGCTTGGGCAATATCAGTGCGTGGAAGCCTGGAATTAAAAGCGTAGAGGACACCGCGCGCTACCTTTCGCCGCTTTTACAGATGAGCGAAAACGAAATAATAGACAAGATTAATCTTTCATCATCAGATTTTATATATTTAAAAAAACAGGTTGACCGCCAGACTCTGACCGAAATCGAAAAACTTTTAAAGGGAAGGATAGTTTCCGGTGTCAATATTGAGCCTGTTATGGGACGTATATACCCGGAAGATGAGCTGGCATCGCAGATAATCGGCTTTGTTGGTGCAGAAAACTTTGGGCTTGCCGGTATAGAGTATGCGTTTAATGATGAATTAAAAGCAAAGCCTGCCAAAAACGAATCCGGCGGCGTAGCCGGTAATAAGATAGTTTTAAGCATCGATATGAATGTTCAGTATATCTTAGAAGAAAGAGCGCAGGCGGCTCTTGAACAAAACGAAGCGGAAACTGTGATGCTTGTTGCATTAAACCCCAGAACCGGCGATATTTTGGGTTCTGCAAGTAGACCCGGGTTTGATCCAAATAATTTTAATAATAGCGATGAAAAAAACAGGATGAACCGTCCGGCAAGTTTAGCTTATGAACCCGGATCAGTTTTTAAAATATTTTCGCTTGCAGCCCTTTTGGACGGTAATGCGATTACACCGCAGAGCATTTTTCTGTGCAATGGTAAATACGAAAAAATTACACGGGATGGTCAGCGGCACACTATAACTTGCTTGGGAGCGCACGGACAAGTAACAGCTAGGGACATTATCACTTATTCGTGCAATGCCGGTGCCGCTTATGCCTCTGACAGGTCAGGCACAAATGACTTTTACGATGCCCTTGTAAAGCTGGGTTTCGGCAAACGTACCGGTTTAGGAATTCCAGGTGAAACGGCAGGTTTTTTGCGCCCTACTGACCGCTGGTCGCCCCGCTCAAAACCAACGATTGCAATGGGGCAGGAAATAGCGGTATCCGCCCTGCAAATGATGCAAGCTGCAACGGCAATAGCAAACGACGGCTTAATGGTTACCCCAAAAATCGTTCTGCGCATAACAGACGAAAATGGCAAAACTGTCCGCGAACTGCCGCGTTCAGAGCCTGTCCGCGTATTTAAAGCGGAAACAGCCCGCGAAATGCGCAGCTATATGTCAGCCGTTGCCTCGTCAATAGGCACCGGACGGCGCGCCATAGTGGACGATATGCCCCTTGCTGTAAAAACCGGCACCGCTCAGATGGCAAATCCGGTTACCGGACGTTACTCTGATACAGATTTTATCGCAAGTTGTATGGCAATTTTGCCTGTTGAATCACCATCATTGATTATCTACGGCGTAATCATAAGGCCTAAAGGTGAATCATATCTTGGCGGACGCATAGCTGCCCCGCTAATCCGCGAAACTGCAGAAGATCTGGTAAATTATTTAGGAATCCCGCGTGGACGCAACCCGCAAATAAGCCACACAGGCCGGATAAGCCTGCCTGACACGGCGATCCCGATAGTAGGCGACATCGTACCAAATCTAAGCGGTTATTCCAAAAGACAACTGCTGCCATTACTGCTGCGCGATGACCTGCACATCGAAATACGCGGGGACGGCTGGGTAAAATCTCAACGCCCCGCTGCCGGCACCCCAATCACAGAGAACACAGTGATCGTATTGATGTTGGAGTAAGACTAGAGGGCTTCGATTTTTTCGTTACTATTCACAGCATCAATTTTGAGTTTTGGATTTCGCTCAACGCAAGAGGATTACCCGTGCAAAGTCTGTGTTATCTGTGGTTAAAAGATCTTAGTAATAATTTAGAGGGATCGGAATTAAAGCAAATAAAAATCTCCGCCGCATAGCAACGGAGATTTTTGTTCTCCCGGAGAATTGCACTCCGGGTTTAATACCCTCTGTAACGCCCCAAAGGGGCGGGGGTATTAAACCCTACGGCACGAATAATGAGTGAAAGCTCTACAATGCCAAAAAGCAATCATATTGGAGCATACTTGGATGTGCTCTTAAAAGCAAATACAAAAATAGCGGAGGAAATGAGAATGAACGAAGCAAAAGCATTTTATGAAATGTTGGAACGCACCGGAGTCGTTGCTGACTTTGAGGCGCGAGGTGAGGCACGTGGTGAGGCCAAAGCTGCAGAAATTATCAAAGAGCAAGCTGCCGCATTGTCAAAAAAGGATTCCGAAATTGCTGAGTTAAGGGCAAGGTTGGCTAATTATATGTAAAAAGCCCCCGCCCATTAGCGTTAAGCGAAATGGACGGGGGCTACTGGTAGGTGCTGCCGTTTTAAAGGCTAAGCACCTTACACAGATTACTGTTGCACAAACAAAAAGCGGGGCATTCGATTACCGTTGCCCCGCCGTCTTTTCTACCGCCTTATAGATGCGGTTTTTGTTTACTTTTAACCATCAGTACCGTTAAACACAACTGTTGTGCCGTCACCCACAGTGATTTTTCCTGCAGCTGCAGCTTTATTTGTACCGCCTTCTGCTTCAGCACATGCAGTTTCTGAAACAGCACCACCAGTGCCGTCAAATTTAATCGCGAGTGTGCCTAATGCAATTTGATTTTCTTTTGCACTTATATTAGTACCGGTGTCATCGGATGTGATTGTCCACTCGCCGGTAGCACCTGCAGCAACTGCTGCTTTAATTTCACCACCGGTAACTGTAATAAGCGTATCTGCCTGTGTTGCCTCGCCGAATTTTCCTGCTACATCGTCAACTTCTAAAGTAGCGCCTGAATAAAACGTAACTGTGTTATCAGCATCAACTAGGACAAGGTTTGCTGTTGCGCCGTGTACAAGTATGCCGGTAAGAACTTCAATTACACTACCAGCACCTAAAGTAAGAACACCTGCAGATGTAGCTGTATATGTTGCACCTGCACCGATCCATTTAAGAATTGCACCGGTAAGTGTTACGTTTGTTGCCGCAGAACCTGCTACAATGGTCTTTTCTGTACTTACTGTTTCATCTTCAGCTAACGATAGATTTGAACCAGTGCTACTAATTACTACGCCGACAGCTGATGAACCAACAATTACTGCATCTTCTGCTTCTATGTTGTCTGCAATTGTATGTTTGCCTACAAGAGTAACACCTTTAGTGTTTTTAATTTTAATAGTATTGGTGGTTGTAGGACCTAATGTTGTAATCTGAACTGCACCAGTGCCGGCAATTATTGTTGCTGCATAACCCGGTGTGAATGTTCCGATAGTTGTTTTTCCGTCAAATGAAATTTCGTTAGCTGCTGCGCCGCCTGTAAGAGTTGTGATATCTACAGCGCCTGCTGATACAGTAAGTGCACCTGTTGTAGCTGTGCCTAGTGTTACGCTAGTTGCTGTTAGCCCGCCTGCTGTTACAGTTAATGTTGCTCCACTATCTGTTTTAAGAGCTGCCGCTTTGATTCCGTTTGCTACTGTAATTGCAGTACCGGCTAAAGTTAATTCTGCTTGGGTGTCAATTTTTGCAACAGTAGTTGTACCAAGTGTTAATTTTGCTGTTGCAGTATTTGTAATTGTAGCATTGGTTAAATCAATATTGCCGTCACCTATAGTACCAGCAATAGATCCTAAGCCTGCGTCAGCACCAAATGAAAGTGTGCCAAGCACCGCAATGCCGCCTGAGGGACCTACAACAGATGCAGGTAGTGTCAATGTACCTAAAACATACAACTTTTTACCTGAAGGCAAATCAGCCCCTGTAGTTAGAGTGTAGTTTTCCATAGCTATTACAGAAGTTTCGGCTGTGGTAAAAGTTTCAGCTAAATCGCCTGAAGCATCAGATACAATCGTTGCTTTTGTACCTGTGGTGCCTACTTTAGCAAGCACTTCATCGGTGGCAATTATTACAGTGCTGGAAGCACCGCCAGCAAAAGTTCCGTTGCCGCTAAAAGTTACATTCGCTTTGGACAGGTTTACTATTGCAGCACCGGCTATCGTATCATTAGTTCCAAAAAACTTTACGGTACTGGTTTTAAAGTCAAAGAGTTTTGCTTCGTTAAGTTTAGCCCCTACCATCCAAATTTCATTACCTGTTGATACTACTGCATCAAAATAATCCTGGGTGATGTTGCCGGTTAACGCTATCGGTGCAGATGCACCCGCACTACCTGAACTACCTGCCGGACCCGCTTCCGGATCGCCGCCGCATCCTACCACTGTAAACGCGAACGCGCTTACCAATAATGCAACAAATACACTTGTTGCCAGTGTTGTGAACTTTTTCATGTTCATAA
>BTID01000112.1:0-18034 GCA_036245275.1 Termitinemataceae bacterium | reverse complement strand
TAAATCAGAGTGCATCCGTAACAGAAACTCATGCGACAATGGAGCAAATAACAAAAAATATTGAAGTAATGCAGAATAATGTTGATATGCAGGCGGAAAGTGTGAATCAATCTAGCTCCGCAATCGAGGAAATGCTGAGTAATATTGAATCTGTAACACAAACACTGATAAAAAACACAGGGAACGTCAAAAATTTGGATGAGGCAAGTGAAGTCGGACGGGAGGGTTTGCAAGAAGTTACAAAAAACATACAGGAAATTTTGAGCGAAAGTGAAGGGCTGCTTCAAATTAACGCCGTCATGGATACCATTGCCAGCCAGACGAATTTGCTGTCGATGAATGCCGCGATAGAGGCGGCACACGCCGGAGAAGCCGGCAAAGGTTTTGCAGTTGTAGCGGCTGAGATTCGCAAGCTCGCTGAATCTTCCGCTGAACAGTCTCGAACTATCGGTACTGTATTAAAGAAAATCACGGATTCTATGGACAAAATCTCAAAATCTACAGAAAACGTCCTGAATAAATTCGAAGCTATCGACAAAAACATGAAAATGGTGCGCGAAGAGGAAGATGCGATACGTGCCTCTATGGAAGAACAAAATGCGGGATCGAAGCAAATTTTGGAGTCGATTAGCCTCTTGCATAACTATACGTTGAAAGTGAAAGACAGCTCCCATGAAATGAATGAAGGCTCATCGCAGGTTATAGCAGAAAGCCGTAATCTGGAGTCTACAACTGCGGAAATTACCGAAGGAATGAAGGAAATATCGACCGGTGCGGAACATATCAACGGCGCCGTAGAAAGAGTTAATACGATCAGTGTTAAGAACAAAGAACACATATCCGTACTCGTAGAATCAATTTCCCGGTTTAAAGTTTAGTAATAATTTAGATGGATCGGAATTAAACCCGCCGTGCCGTGCCATGGACGGAGCGGCGGGGATTTTTATCACGCTGTTTTTTATCCGCTTGCAATATTTTAAAAAATCGAATAGATTTATATGCGTGAGTGATAACAAAGGCAACGATAACAAGCCGGGCGGCGGGCCGTTTTTTAATTTCGGCGGAGGACAGGGAAATCCCAATATGCCTGATCCCAAAAAATTCAGCGGTCTAAAATTTTCTTTCCTGTACATAGGCATTTTGATATTGGCAATGAGCCTTTTTAACTTTGTGTTCTTAAAGAATGTAAATCCCACTATCGACTTTTCTGATTTCAAAAGAAAAATCGAAACGGGGGAAATTAGACGTGTCCAGCTTAGCGATTCATATTTTACAGGCTGGACGGAATCTCATAACGATACACTGCAAAAACCGCAGATTCCTGTGCCTTATTCGGTGCCGCAGAAAAACAGTTTTAGGACAGTCCCTATAAATGATCCAGATTTTATAAAACTTATGGACGCTAAAGGGGTGGATTACTATGCAGAATCGCGGGAAGGCAGCACAATTTTAAATATTATCTTTGGATGGGTGCTTCCTATTGCCTTCTTTTTCTTTATTTGGCGGTTTTTTTCAAAGAGGCTTGGCAATTTAGGCGGCAATGTGCTATCTGTGGGGCAAAATAAGGCTGTTATTGTTGCAGAAGGTGATATAAAGACACGTTTTTCTGATGTTGCCGGTGTTGACGAGGCAAAAGAAGAGCTTGTAGAGGTGGTAGACTTCCTAAAAAGCCCTCAAAAGTATACTGATATTGGCGGCAAGATACCTAAAGGTGTGCTTTTAGTCGGTCCGCCGGGAACAGGCAAGACACTTTTAGCCCGAGCAGTTGCCGGTGAAGCTTCCGTTTCGTTTTTTAGAATGAGCGGTGCGGACTTTGTAGAGATGTTTGTCGGCGTAGGTGCAGCCCGAGTGCGCGACCTTTTTAAGCAGGCGCGTAGTAAAGCTCCCTGCATCATATTTATTGATGAACTTGATGCCATCGGCAAAAGCCGCGTCAACAGCGTTTCAGGCGGTAACGATGAGCGTGAGCAGACACTTAATCAGTTGTTAGTTGAGATGGACGGCTTTGACGGCACATCAGGACTTATCATTGTGGCGGCTACAAACCGTCCCGATGTTTTGGACCCTGCTCTGTTACGTCCCGGACGCTTCGACAGGCAGGTTCTAGTTGACCGCCCCGATCTAAACGGCCGCGAAGAAATCCTGCGTATACACTCGCAGCAAGTTAAACTTGAATGTACTGTCGACCTTGCATCTGTGGCACGCAGTACATCAGGCTTTGTAGGTGCCGACCTTGCCAACATTGTAAACGAAGCGGCGCTTTTGGCAGTCCGCGCAGGCCGAAAGGTTGTGCAGCAGGCAGATTTTAGTGAAGCTATAGAAAAAACTGTTGCCGGTTTACAAAAAAAGAACCGAGTCATCAAGCCGGAAGAACGTCGAATTGTTGCCTTCCACGAAACAGGGCACGCCCTTATTGCAGCCTTTACTCGAAACTCTGATCCGGTGCAAAAAATATCAATAATTCCGCGCGGTTTTGGTGCGCTTGGCTATACACTGCAAATGCCTGTTGAGGATCGCTATCTTATGACTGAACTTGAACTTCTTGGAAAAATCAATGTTTTACTTGGCGGGCGGGCTGCAGAAGAAATTGTCTTTGGCGAAATATCCACAGGGGCTGCAAATGATTTAACAAAAGCAACGGACATAGCCCGTAAAATGATAACAGACTACGGTATGAGTAAGCGCTTTAAAAATGTTGCGCTGACCTCGCGAGGAGCCGGTATGTTAGGCGCTTCGGCCGCGCAGGAGCCGGTATTCCACCGTGAATATGCAGAAACAACTCAGCAGTACATCGACGAAGAGATTGCCCGCATAACAGAAACTCAATATAAAAAAGTAAAAGATGATTTAACGGCAAACCGAGAGCTTTTAGAACAAGTTGCCGCTATTTTGCTGGAAAAAGAAACAATAGACGAAAAACAATTTAAAGATATTGTTGCATCCTCGCCATATAAAGAAGCAGTTTAATGAAAGCCGAAATATTTTCGCTATGCGATTTTGCCCAAGAAAGCGGCGGAAAACTTACTGTAGTAGGCACTTTTGACACTATTATCAGCCGCAACTTCCCATGTGTTCACCCTCAGTTGTCTGTAGTGATACGCCTGCGCTTTACAATCGGAGAATTTGCAAAACACGATTTCCGTATCGAAACCCGTGATTTAGACGGCGAAATGAGCATGGAAGGGGTTGGCGGCACTATCGAAGTTAGCGGGGTAGGCAATGCCACCGCTGTTTCGCACTTAGTATTCAACATCAACAATCTGCGCATAAAAGGACCTGGTGTTGTCAACTTTATCCTATACATAGACGGCAAAGAAATAAGCTCTATACCGCTTTATATCCGCAAACAATAAAAAAAAAAAACATCACATGTCATCTGTTGATTTTTCCGCAGTGCTTAGCCGTTTAAAGACTTCTGTAAGCTCGCCTAGCCCCTCACCTGAAAATACTGATATTCCTAAAATCTGTTCGTTTGGAAACTTGGCTTTTAATTCGGCAAGACGGCAAGCGGCATCTTCTGTGTCCATTTTGGAGGCGGCAATTACTCGCTTTTTTTTTAAAAGTGTAGGCGAGAATGCCTCAAGCTCCGCACAAAGTATGTCAAATGCTGATAGGTAGTTAGCGTCCGATATATCAATTAAAAAGGCAAGGGCAACGGTGCGCGAGATGTGTTTTAAAAACCGGATGCCCAGCCCTGCACCGCCGCTTGCACCTTCAATAAGACCGGGTATGTCTGCCAAAATGATGTCGCGGTCTGCCGTAGTAAGGACTCCAAGGTTGGGGATTTTTGTTGTAAATGGGTACGGGGCAATTTTTGGGCGGGCATTTGTAAATCTGTCCAAAAGTGATGATTTTCCGGCATTTGGAAAGCCTACAAAGCCTATATCTGCCATTATTTGCATCTCGACAAGCAAACTGTGTTGTTCGCCCGGTTTTCCGGGTAGTGCCTTTGTAGGTGCTTGTGTTACCGATGATTTAAAATGAATATTGCCCCATCCTCCGTTGCCGCCTTTTAAAAAAAGGAAGTCGGATTCATCTTTGCCAAAATCGTGGATTATTTTCTTTGTATCGGGGTCTTTTAAAATTGAGCCGGGGGGTAATGGAACGATGATGTCATCGCCATTTTTACCGTATCGGGCAGACCCCTCGCCGTCATGCCCATTTTCCGCTTTAAAATGCTGCTTATACCGTAAATGGCTTAGAGTCCGCAGATTACGGCGTATCGTAAAAACAACATCGCCGCCCCTGCCGCCGTCTCCGCCTGAGGGACCTCCGCGCGGCACATACTTTTCACGCCTAAACGCCGCACAGCCATTACCGCCATTACCGGCAGAAACTTCAATTAGTGCTTCATCAGCAAAGCGGATCATTAAAATGCCGGACTAAACACTGTCTTTGGGGAGCACTTGGGCGTATTTGCGTCCGCGTTTGGTTATAAAGCCTACAACGCCGTTTATAAGTGCAAACAGGGTATCATCACCGCCGCGTCCTACATTGTTACCCGGATGAATTTTTGTGCCCCGCTGCCTAACGATAATTGTACCGGCGTTTACAATTGTGCCGCCGGACGCCTTAACGCCAAGATACTGAGGGTTTGAATCACGTCCGTTTTTTGCGCCTGAGCCGCCTCGTTTACGTGCCATATTTATTCTCCTTCTAAATTGTTTTCAACAAGTATATCGTTTACTATAAGGCTGCAATTTTTAGGGAATTCTTGCGCAACAGAGGCAAGTCCATTCAACAAAAAATCCCCTACAGCCTTTAAAAAAAAACTATTTTCCGCATTTTCTTTGGCAAGCGAAACTTCCAAAAAAAATTCTCCGCGCCGCGCCGCGCTAACCTGTAAATGAATGCCTTCTTTACCGCGTAAAGTAAGCTCCGCACTACGAACCAACACAGAGACGGCAGCACAAACAATGTCTTTGCCTATACATGCCGCATTTGCATGCCCTGTTACATTGCAGGATTTTAACATCCCGTCAACATCAACACAGGCTTTGATTTTGATCATACCGAAAACCGGCTATGCAGTAATGCTCTCGATTTTTATTATGGAAAACTGCTGACGATGTCCGTTTTTGCGCCTGTAATCCTTTTTGGGACGGTACTTAAAAACGATAATTTTTGGGTCTTTGCCGTGAGATTCAACTACAGCGCTGACTTTTACGCCTGAAACATAAGGCGCACCAACAGAAACTGTTGTATCAGATACCAGCAAAACCTTGTCAATATCAATTTTAGTGCCTACTTCGGCATCTATATGGTCAACTTTAAGCACAGCACCCTCGCTTGCCTTATACTGCTTACCCAGAAAATCAATTAAAGCATACATACTAAATTCCTTATTTGCAAAAAAGCTTTGTATATTTATACCCCATAATTGATTTTGGTGTCAATAGCAAAATCGAAATATTTTTGGCAGCGTTTTACATACAGATCAGTTTTTTCGATACCTAGCCCTTTAGGACGAGTAAATTCATCCCTCCTAATCTTTGATAATTCTGATTTTGATAATTTTGACTTTTGCTTTGTAATTTTTTTTGAATTTAAAAAATTATTGTTGATTGCATAAAGAGCTATTTGAGTACGGTTTTCCAAGCCTGTTTTTTGAAGGATCAACGAAATATAATTTCTAACTGTTGCTTCTTTTATATGCATAAAATCAGCTATTTCTTTATTTGAAAAACCGCTGCCTATAAAGCATGTAACTTTAAATTCTGTTTTTGATACATAGAGTGATTTATTGCATTTGTAATTTTCTTTTACACCTGATTTTTCATCTGATTTTTGTAAAATGGATTTTTCATTGTTTTTTAATTTGGCACCGGAATTTTTGCTGATTAAATTTATAGTTCGTTTTAGAAATTTATAACTCATAAAAATTTCTTTTCTCTGGATAAACCGTATTGCTTTGCAAATATCAGTTTCTATTTTGTCTTTTAAGACAAACCCTGAAATTTTGTTATTGCGGCCATTAACAAAAAAGAATTCGCGGATTATTTTATCATCTGTTCTGTCAAACATCATAATAATCGCTGTAGAATTTGATCTGGTTTGTATTGAGTTGCATAAGTCTACACCATTTAATAACGGAATATAAAAACTAACAATTGCAATATCAGGTTGTATTTTATCAATTAATTTAATTGCATCGTAGCCGTCATGACCAACTCCTGCAATATTCCAGTCTGTTAACTCTGAAAGCGCATTTGAAATACTTTTTACATATTCATGGTTGTTTTCTACAACAACAATATTCTTCATACAATCACCTCAATTATGGAATACCCTAAATTACGGAATACTCCAGATCATGGAATACCCTCAATTTATGGAATGCCATGTATAAATTATCGAAATTTCTAAAGTAAAATAAAAATAAAATTACCTAAACTTATGATATTTATAATAAACACTGTGTTTACCATACAGCTTTGAGGTTAAAAACCGGCTGTATTGAATGGCATAAACAAAAATTAAAGTTTTTTGTGTAAGCACCGATATTTAAAATGTGCAACATTTATTTGGGGAAATGAGGCACAAAAAAAATAAAAGGGCATGGATGCCCTTCTTGCGGAACCCAAGACCGCAAAAATATCATGGAGGAATTGTATGATTATCAATCACAACCTTAGCGCAATGTTCGCTGACCGCTCACTAAAAGTAACACAGGGAAGCCTTGAAAAAGGTATGGAAAAGCTTTCGTCAGGCTTACGGATTAACCGTGCCGGTGACGATGCTTCAGGCTTGGCAGTATCAGAAAAAATGAGAAGCCAAATACGCGGCTTAAACCGCGCATCTGCAAACGCTGCAGACGGCGTATCGTTTATCCAGACTTCAGAAGGTTATCTTCAGGAATCACAGGATATTATTCAACGTATCCGCGAATTAGCAGTTCAAGCTGCTAACGGTATCTACACAACAGAAGACCGCATGCAGATTCAGGTTGAAGTATCTCAGCTTGTTGACGAAGTTGACCGCATTGCATCTCACGCACAGTTTAACGGTTTAAACATGTTAACCGGACGCTTTGCCCGCAACACAGGCGAGAACACAGTAACAGGCTCAATGTGGTTCCACATTGGTGCTAACATCGACCAACGCGAACAAGTATTTATCGGCACTATGACCACTAAAGCACTTGGTATCCGCGATATAGGTGATGACAGCATTCTTACACTGGAAACACCTGACACTGCTAACCGCGCAATCGGTGCTTTAGACAGCGCACTTACAATAATCAGCAAACAACGTGCAGACTTGGGTGCGTACCAGAACCGCCTTGAACATGCTATAAAAGGCATCGACATAGGCGCAGAAAATCTGCAAGCATCAGAGTCCCGCATCCGCGACACCAACATGGCGAATCAGATGGTAGGCTACACACGCGACCAGATCCTTAGCCAGTCAGGAATCGCAATGTTAGCACAAGCTAATCAACGATCACAATCAGTATTGCAGTTATTGCAGTAGGATTAAGCTAAAGATTAGGAAAGGCAGCCGTAGAAATATGGCTGCCTTTTTTATTATTTTTTGGTTGCCATATATTTTTTGTAGTCCGTATCGTTAAGTGCCCACGCATAGGGCGGATGCGATTCGATTACCAGGTTATAACCAAACTTTCTAATGCAAACTTCCTGCATATTGATTTCTTCGTATACTTTTGTCTGTTTTTCGAGCAATTTATCGCGATCCGAATCCGTTTCACACTTAATATACCCGGTAGATATTTTTTGGAGTAATTCCACAGAAACACGATGATTATTCAAAAGCTCCAAAACTTCCGGTTTTACATTATCATCGTTCAATAATGATTTAGATTCGATTTTCTTGCCAAACATAAACACACCTTTTGTACTCAAATATACATAAGTTCTGCAAAAAAGGCAAGGCGGGCGGGCGTGGGAATTATTTCCTGTGCACACCTAGAATCGTTAGATCATCATACTGTTCATCTTCGCTTAAGTTCATGTAGTAAAGATACGCAGGGTTGTTCGGAACTTCTGTTTTGCTGGAAAAGAATTCATCGTATTCCAGAAAATGTTCCTGCAAAAAGGCATCTACTTTTGCATCAACCATAATTCGGGACTCTTCCATTAAATTATTTTGCGAGCTATTTGGCGAATAAATACGGAAAACTTTTTCTACACTTACCATGCCCATAATAACTTCATCTACAGTGCCTGTACATTTTGTAAAGTCAAAATTATATTTCCTCTCTCCTGCCGGATTATGGTATTTGTATAAACTGTAGATTTTCTTTTCTTTAACAGCATTGATAATTTCCATAACACGTTCAGGTCCCATTTCTTCATCGCCTTGACCTACCATGTGTGTATCATGCATTGTTTCCGGCTCGCCTTCTTCGCATACAATGTCATTGTATGCAGCATCGCGGAATTTCCGTTTTGCTTCCTCTATACCGTCGGTATATAACAAAAGTATATCACCATGATCTAGCTGCATAGTTTGTGTTTTATAGCCGCCGCTTGATTCTATTAAAAAGTTAGGCAACACACCTGTTGCCGGTGTTTCAGGCAGTGTTACAACCTTTACACGATGGTCAGATTCATCATACCAGTGAATAATATTATCACCTGCATTACAAAAATGAAGTTCGCCTGTTTCTGAATCAAAAATACAAAGCGAGAATGCTGCAAAACGGCCTTTAAAACCAAGCGATTCTATAAATTCATTTATTTGATATACAATTTTTTCAATATGGGGTCCGGATTTTGACGGCTTCCAATCTTTAAAATAATTGATAAACATAGTTGCAACCTGAATCATAATAAGCGATGCCGGAATACCTTTACCTGCAACATCGCATTTTATGATTGCAAAGTAACGCCCGTCAATATCACGGTAGTCAAAATAATCGCCTGAAACACCCTTGGCACCCTCATAATAGCCAAAGAAACGGGCATTTTTTGTTTCTTTAAAACCTGTTGTAAATTTATTGCCCTGACTATCTACTTCCAAAGGAATAAATTTCTTTTGTATTTCTTTACCAATTGATAGATCCTGCGCTGCCTTTGCTGCTTTTACTAAACCATGCGTCATGTCGTTGATAGTTGATCCTAAAGTTGCAATTTCATCTTTACCTTTTATTTTTATATCTTCGCCTTCCAGCGTAGACTTATCTTCAGCATCGCGGATTTTTTCTACATGCTTTACAAGTCTGCCTATAGGTAAAATGATAAGTGTTGCAACTATCATCGAACCAACGCCGCCTATTGCAAGGGCTGCAAGGGCTATGTACATGATCATTGTAAATATTTGTCTGCGGCCTTCGTCCAAAGCTTTAACAATTGTGTCTGTTGAAATTTCTAAACGTACGGCACCGCGCACATAAACATCACTTGTTCCCTGTCTGTATAAAATCGGTTTGTATAAAATATATGCAGAGCCGCCTGTTATGCTGCTGTCTTCAATATCAAATTCAGGATATGAAATTACCTCGCTGCTAAGATCAGTTAATATGCGGGTTATGCGATCTTCCAATGAACGTATAGTTGTTTGAATATCTTCCAAACGTGCTTGGCTTATAGGATCATCTAGCAAGATTAAAGGAGCGCTTTCTCTGTTGTAGTCGGCAATACTTTGCGCCATTGCATTTACAGCATCTTGCGCTGCGTTCTGCCATAATTCTTCGCGCTCTTTTAATGATTCAGAAACAGTATCCGTTAAACGCGAAGCACCGATTTGCAATGATGTTGTATTTATTTTGCTGCGTATTCCGTTATCGTTACTTGCCCAAATAAAATCGTCTGTTGATGTTACACCTGATCCAAAACCTGTGATTGTTATGTAACGCGCTTCGGCAACGGCGGCACTTTGCTGCGGCAGGTAGCCAAGTTCAATAACATTACCGGCTTGCATAAATACACGAGCACTGGTTGTAATGCCTTCTATAAGAACAACCGAGCGGTCCCACAAACTTTTCATTAGGGTTTCGCGCTGTGTCCTGTTCATCTGTAAATAAAGCGGGACGGATACCATTATGACAACAAGTAAAACAAGCGCAATCGTAAAAGATGCAAGTTTAAAGCGTAAGCCCAAACCCTTTCTGCGTAAAACTTTTTTTAAGCGCCTTTTTTCTGCCGGCATCAATCCCCCGCTAATTAAAGCCTGTGAAATTATTTTTGCTGATTTATTTTCTGTTAGCGTAATTCCTATTCCCCGCACAGATAACAGCGCAAGGAAAACACAAAACAACATCAGCAATAATAATAATAGCGTGCTTGTGTTAAAAACAAAAGTACGTCTAAAGCGTTGTATCCAACCGGCATCCCAAAATTTGGTAAAGTCGCCAAACTTTACGGTTAGCGATTTTAGTATGTCAATAGGTTCAGCCCCTGATGCCAGCCCGCGTATAGGATGATCAACAAAAATATAATAACTACCTGCAGGAAGATTTTCTGTAAACGGAATAATTATTTCGCGATCTGTGCGAACCGTAAAATCATTATTTGCTATGCTCAGTGTGCGTGCATTTCCATTGCCGCCCTTGCGGCGGAAATATATATTTGTTACATCACCATTTTCACTAAAGCCGCGTCCTATAATAATCATTTTTAAATTGCCTTGAATATCCTGCGATGCCTCAATATGTGTTATATAAGTATGCGGCTGGTATTTATTCGTTTTAAAAATGTATGTGGATGCCGGTCCCACATTGCCTACAGCGTCAATGGGGAAAACAGTAAAGCACCACACGCCGTTATCTTTATTGATATACGGTACATTCTGTTTGTTTCCCATTACCCTAAGTGCAAAAGGTGTTTTTTCTCCGCTAAAACGATCATACAGAATTTTATAATTTGCATTTATTGCATTTTCACTTGCATTTGTTTCGCCTAAAAAATCAAGCATCCATGCATAACCTTCAAGATCAGAAGCCGGCGGTTGATTCCATGCTATCGTAAATGAATTGGAGTATATAAAACCATTTTCATCTTCGTCTAACGGGATAATACGTGCTGCAGGAGGCGGTGTTGTATCACGTAAAAAAGCAATCTGTTCAACGTCAGACCAATTACCGGCATTGTCGCAGGCAATGATACTAAAGTACCAAGCACCGTCTTCTGTTGCTGTTTCTTCGGCACTTACCACAGATGTTCCTGCAGCTGCAATTTTAGGCGGCACGGCATTAGGGTTACGTCCCCACACCCACGAATAGCCGCTTATTCCAGATGAATCATAAGGCACAACCCAAGAGATACGCGCTATAGAACTGGAAACCCTTTTATTGTCTGTAAAGTTTACACCATGCAGCTTAGGTGTAGATGCAGTTATATCAGATGCAAGAAGTATGATACTGTTTTTTTTATCATTTATTTCCTGCCAAAAAAGAAATAAATTATTGTCCACAATAACAGGACGTGCAAAGAATGCACTTTGCGCAAATTTCGATAACTCTGAATTTTGCCATGTTGACCATTCACCATTAGTGTTTGAACTTTGTGCCATAAATGTTTCGTTTTCGCCGCGGCGGGCATCAAACCAAACTACAAGACGTTCGTTTCTGTAATTAAAAGAAATAGGATTGCCGCAAGCAGATGCTGAGGAATTGATCCGCTCAAGTTTGCCGACAATCATACCGTCTGTATTTATTGTTGCGCCATAGACAGAGGCAAAACCGGAGCCGTAAGAGCGTTCCCACACCATAAATATATTTCCGGTTTCCACACTCTTATCTGTTGAATCGTTTACAATATCCGGCGAAAGATGAACACGCTCATTGCTGTATGAATCCGGCACAGTATCCCCAAGAGCAAACTCTTCTACCCAGTTTGTTATACGTTTAGATGCCGACCATGTTCTGCCTCCGTTACGTGATGTTTTTAAATACAGTTGAAAGCTAGGTCTGTTAGTTGTTCCTTGTATAAAAGCCTGATAGATAACATATTCTACATTACCTACGCTTATGTGATACGGCAAAAAATTTAACGATAATGCTGCTTCTGTTACAAACTGCTCAAACGGATCCCAAGTAACACCGTCAATGCTGTGTGAATAAAACAACGATAGATTTTGTCCGGTATTGCGCACAGTCCACAGAACATAAGAACCATCAGACATACAAAATATTTTTGGAACAAGCAAATTCGGCAAATTATTATTTTCTAAAATTACTGAAGCCGTAGCAGTCTGTCTGTTTGTAATTTCTGTTTTTGTAAATGTTTCACCTTTGTCTGAAGAAATAAAAATTTCGATTTTAGAAGGATCAGATGCTATACAAATAATAATACGATCTTTTTTATCGACCGTAATATTACAAATTGACGGTTCACCTAGTGCATAATTGTAAGGACCTGCAATACGTTTGTGTATCTTCCAAAAATCTAATATGTTGACGGTATTCTGTTCTTGATCATTTTGAATTTCTGCAGTATTAGTACCGGCACCGTAATTCCGCTCGCCTGTACTTACGGCTAACGAAATATAAATCTGTCCTGTTTCATTATCTTTTTTTACAGCTTCTTGCCACAGCACAACACCAAATTCACGACCCTGCGCCGTCTGAGGGAAACTGGCGGCATCACCGGAAATAGTTTTTGGATTATCCCAAAAAAAATGCTGCTGCGCATAAAGATGACTGTTTAAAAAAAATGCGGATACAAATAAAACCGCAAAGTATGCAACTGTTAGATTTTTTGTTTTTGTATTACCGGATATTTGCACTGTTTATTTGTAAGATGCCGATTAATAGTTATTAGCTGCGTATTCCACCCAACCGCCGGATTGTACTAAACTGCGTTCAAACCCGGCTAGTGTAAACGGATATTTTTTTTCTATGCTGCCGGATGTAAGTGCAAGCGTACATTTTTCTGAATCAACTTTTACATCAGTATCTTTAAAGCCGTTGCCTGCTGCAAATGTTTTAAAAATTTCGTCGATTATCGAGGTATCAAGCCGGCAGGCTATCATACCGCAGTTGTACATATTTTGCCTAAAAATACGGGCAAAACCTGATGCGATAACAATATTGATACCGTTCATTTCAAGCGCCCATGGTGCATGCTCGCGCGAAGAACCGCAGCCAAAATTATTCCGCGTTATAACGGCACTCTTGCCAGCTATATCTTTTTTTGGATCAAAAGAAACAAGTTTTAAATCTTCCAGCAAATATGGTTTTAGTGCTTCGCGAGTACTTTCTGTCAAATATTTTGCGGGGATTATCTCGTCCGTATTAATATCGCTTCTATCCAAAAATAAAACTTTACCGCTAAAATTTTTCATACCAAAAATCTCCTACATCTATGAACTGTCTATTAACTACGAGCCGCAAAATATGAACACCCGCACAATTGCAGGTAATTTAATTTTAGCATAAAAATACCGCTTTGGACAGACGGAGATTAAAAAACGAAAAACAAGTAGACCCTTGCAATAAGACACGTAAAAAATTAAAATTAGCTTATGTTAGACTTTAATTATATTGTTCAGAATTTGGAAGCTGTTAAGGCGAACATCAAAAACCGTTTTATGAATGCGGAGGCGGATGTTGTAGCAAGGCTTTTTAATTTGCGCAAAGAGCTTGCAACAAAATTGCAAAAGCTTCAGCAGGAACGCAACGAAAATTCAGATGCAATGAAACAAAAACTTGATGAAGTCAAGCGCACTGCCCTTGTCGAAGCCGGTAAAAAAATAAAGCAGGCAATTGCCGCTGCAGAAGAAGAACTTAAAAAAACAGAAACAGAGATGAATATTCTGGCACGCCGTATTCCTAATATGGCTCACCCCGACGCACCGGTTGGTAAGTTGGACGATGAAAATTTAGAGGTAAAAAAAGTCGGCATTATACCAAAGTTTGATTTCCAGCCTAAAGATCATGTTCAACTTGGACAGGAATTGGACATAATTGATTTTGATACCGCCACAAAAGTAAGCGGCACAAAATTTTATTACTTAAAAAATGAAGCTGTGTTTTTGGAACTTGGTTTGATCCGTTATGCAATGGATATATTGCAAAAGAAGGGTTTTACACCATTTATAACGCCGGATGTCGCAAAAGAAGAGATATTGGAAGGCATCGGTTTTAATCCGCGCGGAGCAGAATCGAATATATATTCATTAACTGACGAGGCAGCATGCCTTGTAGGCACTGCCGAAATTACATTAGGCGGTTACTACAGCGGCACGATCATCGCAAAAAATAAGCTGCCTATAAAAATGGCAGGTCTTTCGCACTGCTTCCGCCGCGAGGCAGGGGCTGCAGGGCAATTTTCAAAAGGTCTTTACCGCGTTCATCAATTTACAAAACTGGAAATGTTTGTTTACTGTTTGCCGGAAGATTCAGGCGGAATGCACGAATATCTGCGCAGCATAGAGGAAGAAATATTTACTGGATTGGACATACCATTTAGAGTTGTCGATACCTGCACCGGCGATCTTGGCGCACCCGCTTACCGTAAATGGGATCTGGAAGCATGGCTGCCTGGCAGAAACGGCGGCGAATACGGCGAAGTAACATCAACATCAAACTGTACAGACTATCAGTCACGCAGATTAAATATACGCTATAAAGATGATGACGGCAAAAATAAATTTGTCCACATGCTAAACGGTACCGCAGTTGCAGTGTCGCGCGCAATGATCGCGATCTTGGAAAATTTTCAGCAGGCTGACGGCACTGTTAAACTTCCAAAAGCCCTTGTGCCATACTGCGGTTTTGAAATTATTGAACATAAGGGCAAACATAGTTAAGTTTTCATGGGTACAACTATAATTACGATTTTAACAGAAATGTTTTCTTACACCTTTATTGTAAGGGCGTTTATTGTCGGAGCGCTTGTTTCCGTTTGCGCGGCACTTCTTGGTGTAAGCCTTGTCTTAAAACGATACTCGATGATTGGAGATGGACTTAGCCATGTTGGTTTTGGATCACTTGCCATTGCTAGTGCGTTGAATGTTGCACCTCTTACTGTATCGCTCCCCATAGTTATAGCAGCTGCTTTTCTACTGTTAAGATTAAGTGAAAACAGCAAAATAAAAGGGGATGCAGCAGTTGCACTTATTTCTACAAGTTCATTGGCAATTGGCGTGGTAATCATTTCGCAAACTACCGGAATGAATACAGATGTATGCAATTATCTTTTCGGCAGTATTCTTGCAATGAGTAAAACTGATGTGCATTTGAGTATTGCATTATCAATAACAGTGCTTACACTGTTTATTCTATTCTATAATAAATTATTTGCTATAACGTTTGACGAAACATTTGCACGCGCGGCGGGAGTAAAAACCGGTATTTACAATATGCTTATAGCATTTCTAACAGCGATCACTATCGTATTAGGTATGCGTATGATGGGTGCACTGCTTATTTCAAGTCTTATTATTTTCCCTGCCCTTACTTCAATGCGATTACTTAAAACATTTAAAAGTGTTACTTTTTGTTCTGCCGTGATTTCAATTGGATGTTTTTTTATAGGTGTAATTATTTCATACCTATATGCAACACCAACAGGAGCAAGTGTTGTAATGATAAATATTTTATGCTTTCTAATTTTTTGGGGAGCAAATTGTTTTAAAAAATTTATTGACGGTAGCAAGCAACGTGTCTGCTTGCTAACAGTAGGAGACAAAAATGAAACCAAATAAATCGAATTGGTATTTTCTTGGGGCATTGGTATTTGCCGTTGTTACTTGTGTATTTGTTTATATCGATCGTCAAAACAATAAAAAAGAAACCCTCATCGCATCAGATCCTGTCATGCAAAAAGTTGTCGAAATAAAAGAGAAAATGTTTTTAGCACAAGTTAATGATGTTTATCTTAATTCAGAAGATTATTTAGGTAAGACAATTAAACTTGAAGGACTTTTTAAGTTAGAGAAATATGGCGAAAATGAAGACCCATATTGTTTTGTCCTCCGTTATGGTCCGGGCTGTTGCGGCAGTGACGGAAATGCCGGATTTGAGGTTGCATGGGATAAACAAAATGCTGCAGACAGAACTATGCCAAAAGAAGATGATTGGGTTGAGGCTGTCGGCATATTGCGCTCTGAGGAGAATGATGACGCATCGTTTTTGTATCTTGCTCTGCTTGAACTAAATGTTTTAGAGAAGCGGGGGCAAGAATATGTTGCTCAATAAGCATTTATCAGAATAAGCATTTTATCGATAGCATTTTATTTTTATCGGTGGACTTTTTTTTTCGTTTGCTATAACCTTTTAATACTTTATTATGAATATATGGTATAATAAAATGAACTAAGGGCATAGCGCAGTATTAATTATGCAAGTATAAAAAAGCAGGTGAGAAAGTGGCAAAATATGATTTCCCAAAAATAAATTTTTATGACCAGGATTTTGTGGATATTTATGACAAAACTTGGGCATGGATTCAAGATTGCTGGGATCGAAATGGCGAAAAGTCCGGTATATCAGGAAAATTCTTTTCATACCCAAACAGCGCATATTTGACTCAGGCAGATGCAATATTTTCGTCATTTTTTCTTGTTTATTCTAACCGCATTTATCAGGCAAGCCCTACTTTGGACGCTTTTTACAATAGGCAGGAGGAAAGCGGTGCGATTCGAAATGCGTATAACATAAAAACAGGTCATGCCGAAACCGATAAATCGAACCCGGAGGGGCTTGGAATGCCGCTTTTTGCATGGACAGAGTTTAATCTTTATCATAAAACTGCCAACAAAAAGCGTGTAAAAGACGTTTTGCCCATTCTTGACAAATATACTTCTTGGATAGAAACTTTGTTTAAAGGTGAAAACGGCTTGTATAAAGTACCGCTTTCTGCCGCCGGAATGTATAATTCGCCGCGCGAAAAGGCTGTATACCTTGTTGATTTTAATGCGATGATGGCGATAAATGTGCTTTATTTGTCGGCTTTAGCAGAGATTTTAAACGATAAGGAATCCAGTTTCCGCTATAAAAAGCATTATTTTTCGCTAAAAACACGTATAAACAGCCTGATGTGGGATCCGGAGGATGAATTCTACTACGATTTAGATAAAAACGGCAACCGAATAAAGATAAAAACAATTGCATGCTACTGGAACCTTTTGGCAGAGATACCAAACGATGAAAAAGCAGAAAAAATCATATCAAAACTTTCCGACCCAAAATTTTTCGGCACACCACACCCTTTTCCAACACTTGCAGCCAACGAAAAGGCATTTAAAGTCTCCGGAGACGCTTTTTGCGGTTCAGTGTATCCGCATCTGACATTTATGGTGATTAAGGGTTTGGAGCGGTATCAGCGCTGGGAACTTGCCCGTGAATGTGCGATTCGGCATCTTTATTTTGTTCTGGATTCTATGAGTCCGGAAAATGACAGACAAAAAGGCAATCTTTGGGAGGCTTACCTGCCTACAAAAGAGGGTCCTGCGCAGTGGACATCCCGTACTCAGCCGCCTACACCCTTTCCACGCCCTCAATATCTAACATACAACGCGCTTTCTACAATTTGTTTAATGATAGAGAATATAGTTGGCCTCTTAATTTCTCTGCCGCGTAAAACGGTAGACTGGATTATCCCAAACCTAGAAATTATGGGAGTAGAAAATCTTTCGCTTAAAAAAAATATGATTACTATACTATCGAACAAATCCGGACGCGGCTGGGAAATCCACATGGAAAGCGAAAAACTCTACTATTTTACAATTAATATTCTTGGCAAAAAGAAGAAGACCCTGCCAATACCATCAGGTAAGTGTTCAATGCTGATTGATAAGCTGTAAAAACCGCACTGTAAAACCTGCAAAGAGCGCAAATTAAACTCTTTATACCGCGCTCTTTGCCGGGTTTTTATCAATACTTTACTTCTTAATCTTACTTTTTAATCGAAGCGTACAATTTGTTCCAGTGTTCCAAGACCTGTTTCTTGTTTTCTATAAGCCAATTATTGTTACGAGTTACCCATTTTACATCTTCTGTCTTTGCAAGATATGGTGTTTCGTAGACTGCATTGCTGTTTGTAAAGCGCAGTGTGCCAAGCGCGTTTGCAAGACTGGATTGACCTTGTGCGCTCATTAAGTAGTTAACCATAGCTTTTGCGTTGTCCAA
>BTID01000111.1:0-23507 GCA_036245275.1 Termitinemataceae bacterium | reverse complement strand
ACGGATGCGTAGTGCATGACAGTAAAGATGATGAATATTATGTGTTTATCACGACAGATACAACAAAAACCGCACGTCAAATTATTTGTGCTTATGAAATGCGTCCTGAAATCGAGGAAGATTACCGCCAACTGAAAGATTTTTGGAATTTGGAAGATTTTAAAAGCACAAAATTGTGCTTGATAACATTTCATATTATTTGCGTTTTGTTTGGCTATCTAATGTTTCAAATATATGTAGCAACTGATGAGGGCAAAAAATATTCCGGCAAATCCCTGCCGATTATTATAAAAAACTGGAGTCATAAAGCAAGTAAAAAATTATATCCTAAATCTGTGATTATTTATTGTGATAATAATTTTGGAATTTTCCCATTTATCGAATTTATGCACCTCTATGCTTCACTTAATTTGCCAATCAGAGAACAGCTTGACCCAGTTTTGACTTACACTTAGGAGGTACGGCTACGAATTGAAGTTTTGTGTTGCAATTGTTTTTTGTTGCACCCCTCTAGTTTTCAATCTGACAGAAACTACCCAACATCTGTAGGCATAAATCTATAAATATTTTCAAAAAAACTTATTTTATCAATTTTTTTCATAAAGTTTTCTTGATCAGAATGTGTAAAAAGTGTATAAATATACAAGCAGTGGAAAAAAGTGGAGAAAAGGGGATAAATATTGCTAAACGGCGGTTACAACAATACGGTTGATGATAAAGGCAGACTTAGTTTTCCTGCCGGTTTACGCAATGGATTTTCCGGCAGCACTTTGGTAATTACACGAGGAATTGACCGCTGTTTGTGGGCATATCCAGAGGAGTTGTGGCAGAGTTTCGCGGAAAAGTGGGAATCAGCCTCGCCAATGCTTAAAGATGTGCGCCGTATGCAGCGTCATTTTTTGGGTTGGGCTTGTGAAGCTGAAATTGACAAGTCAAGCCGCCTTGCGATTCCTCAAAGTTTGCGTGAATATGCAAGCATTACACGGAATTGCACGATACTAGGTGTCGGTCAGCGTATCGAGATTTGGGATGCCGATACCTACAAACTGATAAACGAAGGCGAAGATGATGCAGGTATCGCCCTTGCTGCCGAGCAGTTTGCGGAGATGTTTTAGGTGGCAGTTGAGGCAGATGGCATTTGCCATACGCCGGTTTTACTGGAGGAAACTTTGACGATGCTTGCCCCGCAAAGGGCAGAATCGTTCATGATAGATGGAACTTTAGGTGAGGGGGGACATAGCGAGGCTTTTTTGTCGCGGTTTGCAGATTTGCAGATTTGCGGCATTGATGCGGATGCAGCCATTTTAGAGACCGCCAAGCGGCGGCTTGGGCATTTTGGCGATAGGATAAGCTTTTTTAACGGTTGGTCAGAAGATTTTTTTGAAAACTCTGATACCGAAAAAAAGCCGGATATCATCCTTATGGATTTGGGGGTGTCGCTTTTTCATTACGAAAAAGGCGGCAGAGGCTTTAGTTTTTTAAAAGATGAAGCTTTTGATATGAGGATTGATACAGCAAGCGGTGTTAGTGCCGCAGAGCTTATCGCCAATTTAAAAGAGCAGGACTTGGCAAACCTTCTATACGATAATGCAGGGGAGCGTTATTCACGGAGGATTGCCAAGTCTATTGTTGAGGAGCGTAAAGTTGCCCGCATTACAAGCTCGAAGGTGCTTGCCGACATTGTTTGGAGTGCATATCCACCGCAACAACGTCATGCAAGGACGCATCCGGCGACAAAAACGTTTCAAGCGCTGCGTATTGCAGTAAACGGCGAGCTTTCAAAACTGGATGCGCGCCTTTCGGCGGCTTTTAAAGTGCTTGCATCAGGCGGTAAGTTGGGTGTAATTACGTTTCACTCGCTTGAAGACAGAATTGTCAAAAACTTTTTTAAAAAGCTTAAGCAGGAGGGGCCGGTTGACGTTAATGCACCGATATATACACAAGGCGGATGTCAAATTTTGACAAAAAAACCGCTTGCATGCAGCGAAGAAGAAGCAAGGCGTAACCCGCCGTCACGCAGCGCAAAATTACGTGTTGTGCAAAAGATCGGTACAGCACTTTAGGAGGATAAGTCTATGTCTAACAGAGTTTTGTTGTACATAATGGTGATAACTTTGCCATTGGCACTAGGTGCTGCGGCGTGGCAGTCAACACGTTTTGTATCTTTACAAAAAGAGATCACAGTGTTGGAAGATCAGCAAAAAGAGTTGGTGGAAAACAGTAACCGTATCATAGCCGATATAGGAAAACTTTCTTCTCCAACACGCATAGAAGAATTTGCAAAAACAAATTTGGGATTGGATAAAAAAAAGCCGGAAGAAATTTTGCAGATACATATAAAAAAATAGGAAAGTGTTTTGCTTTTAACTTTTAAGGAAATAGAATATATGACAGACGCTTTAGAAACAGAAAAATTTGAAATTGCAGCACTAGGCAGAGCTTCTGGTTTTGATTCTGTTTCTATTGATTCGCGTAATTCAAAACAAGGTTCTCTTTTTGCAGCCCTTAGCGGTGAAAATACCGATGGGCACAAATTTGTTGAAAACGCATTTAATCTTGGAGCAAGCGCCGCATTAGTCGAAAAATCAAAACTTGCAGAATTTTCTTTAAAAGATCTTGCAGCAAAAAAAAACTGCACTCTTATTGCTGTTGATAATACATTACATGGTTTGCAAAATTTAGCTGCAATGTATGTGCAGAAATTTCCTAATTTATTGCGTATAGGAATTACAGGATCATCCGGCAAGACTACCACAAAAGAAATAACAGCGGCGATATTTAAAAACGAGAAAAATATTGCATATAACGAGGGTAATTTAAATTCAGAAACGGGCTTGCCTCTTTCTGTGTTTTCGATAACAAGCGGACATACAGCGGGCATTTTTGAAATGGGAATGAACCGGCATGGTGAAATTGCAGAACTTGCCAAAGTGTTAAAGCCGCAAATTGCATGCATTACAAATACAGGCAGCGCCCATGTGGGACATATAGGCAGCACGGAAAAAATTGCATTAGAAAAAAAAGATATATTTTCTATGTTTACAGGCAGAGAAACTGCAATTATACCGGAAGACAGCGCATACAAAGAACTTCTGTCAAAAGACGTTAATGGAAAAATAAAATATTTTGGAATAGGCACATTTACAAAAAACGGCGGCAAAAAAAACAGTTTAGGACTTTTAGGCAGCGAATTAAATTTGAACGGAAAAAAAATACATTTTTCATTGCCCGGCGAACATAATTTTAAGAATGTACTTGCAGCGATAGCAATTGCGCAAGAGGCAGGGATTAGCAATGATTCAATTGCAAAAGGCATAGAAAATACGCCTTCCCTTTTCGGCAGATGTGAGTATGTAAGCGGTAAGGCTTCGCTAGTAAAAGATTGTTATAATGCAAATCCTGATTCTATGCGCGAAGCTATCACGTTATGCGATAGTATACAATGCAGCGGGAAAAAAATATATGTAATTGGTTCTATGTTGGAGTTAGGAAATAAAACAGAAATTGAACATCAAAATACAGGAAACTTATTAGAAAAATCCAACTGCGATTTTATATTTTTATTTGGAAATGAAACACTCTGTACCGGACAAAAATTAAAAAGTAAAAAATATTTTTGGACAAACAATATAGAAGAACTAAAAGCAGAACTTGAAAAAAAAGTTGCAGACGGTGATTTAGTTTTATTAAAAGGCAGCCGAATTTGCGAACTTGAACGCATAATTGGAAGCTGGGCGGAGGTATAAATATGTTTTTAGGATTTATTTACCCGCTTGTAAAATATTGGACTGCATTAAATGTTTTTCAGTACATAACTTTCCGTGCATCTTACGCAGCACTTACCACGCTTTTAATTTGTTATTTGGCAGGACCTAAAATAATAAGAGGATTACATAAACTAAAAATAGGACAAGCAATAAGGGATGACGGACCGGAGAGCCATTTAAAAAAAAGCGGCACACCCACAATGGGCGGTCTTTTAATAATTATTTCTGTATTTGTTTCGATGATGTTGTGGGGCGATCTTTCCAGCAGAATGATATGGCTTACTATCAGTGCATTTTGCGCTTTTGGATTGATAGGATTTTTAGACGACTTTTTAAAAATAAAAGCGAAAAATTCAAAAGGCTTACCGGCATGGGCAAAACTTGTAGGGCAATTTTTTATTTCGTTAGTAGTTGTAGTTATATTGTATGGTGTAGAAAAAACTTCGACAGTTTTGTATTTACCTTTTTTTAAAAATGCAGTACTTGATCTTGGAATATTTTGGATAATTTTTGCAGTATTCCTAATGGTTGGCGAGAGCAATGCAGTCAATCTAAGCGACGGTCTTGACGGGCTTGCAGCGGGGCTTTTAATTTTTGTATTTATAGCCCTTGCAATAATTAGTTACTTAACAGGCCGCGCGGATTTTTCACAATATTTGAGTTTGCCGTTTATTGAAGGCGCAGGTGAGCTTACAGTGTTTTGTTTGGCGGTAATAGGTGCTTGTGTAGGTTTTTTGTGGTTTAATGCACACCCTGCAGAAGTTTTTATGGGAGATGTAGGCAGCCTTGCATTAGGGGGAGTTATCGCAGTTATTTCATTAATGCTAAAAAAAGAAGTACTTACATTAATTGCAGGCGGTGTTTTTGTTTTAGAAGCTGCATCTGTAATTATACAGGTGCTTGTTTACAAAATGAAAAAAGTGCGTATATTTAAAATGGCGCCGCTTCATCATCATTTTGAATTGAGCGGCTGGGCAGAAACAAAAGTGGTAACACGCTTTTGGATATTGGGTGCGCTTTTTGCAATAATTGCGCTTTCAACATTGAAGATACAATAGAGATACAATATGTTAAACGATACAAAATTTAATGTAGAACCGGCGGGAAGAATTGCCCATTATGATCATATTTTGATCACCTGTGTGCTGTTATTAACAGGTGCAGGAGTTGTTACGCTTTATTCTGCATCTTATGCATTTTCCGAAGTTTTTTTTGACGGCAACAAGTGGCATCTTGTAACACGGCAATTAATTTTGGCAGCCGGAGGTTTTTTCTTTTTGATAATAACTGCACGTGTAAAAATTGAAACATTCAGAGCAATGATTATGCCTGCTATATTAGCATCAATGGTTCTTTGCGCTTTAACATTTACCGGTTTGGGTGTTACACGAAATGGAGCCACACGCTGGCTGGGCAACGAAAATTGGACGTTTCAACCATCTGAATTAGTAAAACTTGTTTTGCCTATTTATTTAGCGCACATCTTTGATAAAAAACGCGACAGGCTTGATTCGTTTACTGCAGGAATTCTGCCGCCTACACTTATTAGTGCAATATTTTTTACATTGATATATTTGCAAAATAATTTTTCTACAGCATTGTTTGTCGCATTGAATGCGCTTTTAATATTTTTTCTAGCAGGTGTAAAAATACGCTACTTTTTAAGTGCTGCTGTTATTATTTTGCCTATTTCTTTTTTACTTATACTTACAGATCCGCATAGAATGAAGCGCGTAATAACTTGGATTTGGCCTGAATGGGAGCCGCTAGGAGCTAGTTATCAAGTAAATTCATCAATAGCTACAATTTCAAGCGGTGGTTTTTGGGGAAAGGGTATAGGTCAGGGAACCAGAAAAATACACAGCGTACCGGAAATACAATCAGACTTTATTTTTGCATCTTATGCAGAAGAAGCCGGATTTATAGGCATAATACTTTTTGTATTATTGTTTGCAGTCTTTGCATGGCGCGGTTATCGTGCTGCAGAACGAGCAGATACTCAATTTAAAAAACTTGCATGCTATGGATTAGTAACTGTTATAATATCACAGACACTGTTAAATATCGCTGTGGTTTCCGGTGCTGTTCCTACAACAGGCGTACCGCTGCCGTTCTTTTCTGCAGGCGGCTCTTCACTTGCTACAACATTGATTGCATGCGGTTTTATAATAAATATATCACGGACAGAAGCGTCGCAAAGTAACAGTGAGCTTGCAGGAGATTTTGTGCCGGTTTATGGAGGCCGCAAATGAATGTTGCAGCAACAGTAAACAACATGAACAATATTAACGATTTAAATGAATTTAACGAATTGGACGAATTCGATGATATTAGAATTGAAAACGTTAGTAAAAATATTGCACAATCAAAATTAAATGAAGAAAAATTTGATACAAAACCGTTTAAGTTTGAAAAAATATTAAGGCGTATTTTGCTAATCTGTTCAATTCTGTTAGGCGCAGAATTGTTGTGGTTATTTTTAATTACACCCTGTTTACCATTGACTACAGTTGATATAAA
Organism: Termitinemataceae bacterium; assembly: GCA_036245275.1. Classification (GTDB taxonomy): domain Bacteria; phylum Spirochaetota; class Spirochaetia; order Treponematales; family Breznakiellaceae; genus BTID01. The sequence continues at coordinate 17,220 of BTID01000111.1, read as the reverse complement.
AACAATAGAAGGCTTGACCCGTGCAACAGTGCTTGCATATTCAGGTATTAATTCACGTTCATCATATATGTCACTTGATGTAGATGATATAACGGCACGTCTTTCTGTTTTGCCTTTGGTGGAATCTGCAAATGTCATAAAACAATTTCCTGATTCTGTTACTATAGTTTTAAAGGGACGTTCAGCAACTGCTATGTCATTAGCTCTTATAGACGGTTTATCTGTTCCTGTGTTTTTTGACAGGAACGGCGTTATTTTTAAAATCGGAAAACCAAAAGAAAACAATATAGCAGATGATATACCGCTTATATCAGGTTTGTATTTTGAAAATATAGGACCGGGTGCAAGGCTGCCTACGGATTTGTTACCGCTATTACAAAACATAGCGGACTTAAAAGAAAATTCCCCGCAGTTACTTGCGGCAGTTTCAGAAATTCATATTAATAAAAAAGCTTATGACGGTTTTGATTTGATTTTATATCCTGCTTCGGCAAATATACCGATCCGCATGGGTCATCAGTTGACTGATGAAAATTTACGTTATATGTTATTGATATTGGATATTGTAAAAGAAAGAGGATTAAGTACCAAAGATATAGATTTTAGAACGGGTACCGCTTCGTATATATTTAAAGAACAATGATGGCTTGTGATACGATGACTTGCGAAACAATGACTTGCGAAAGTTATTTATAAAATGCTATAATAAAATAACCTTGTGGGAGGGGTCGTTTGGCACATAATGGAATAATAGTTGGTCTGGACATAGGCACTACGAAAGTATGTGCAGTACTAGGCGAGCAGAATGAAAATGGAATACCGGAAATTACCGGCATAGGCAGTTGCCCATGCGCTGGTCTACGCAAAGGTGTTGTCGTAAATATTGAAGCGACACTACGTTCCGTAACTGAAGCAATTGAAGCCGCTGAACTTATGAGCGGCATACCCTCCGACAACATTTGGACAGGCATTGGCGGTTCAAATATAGACGGTATTATTTCACGAGGCGTAGTCGCCGTAAATGGTAAAAGCAAAGACAACAGAGAAATATCACAAAACGATGTTGACCGTGTTATTGAAGGAGCGCGCGCCGTAGACTTTTCAATGGATCGCGAAGTGCTGGAAGTAATACCTCAAACATTTATTGTAGACGGACATCCGGGAATACGCGATCCGCGTGATATGATCGGTGTGCGTTTGGAAAGCGAAGTTCACATCATCACCTGCTCGCGTACGAGCGCACAAAATTTAGTAAACTGTATTAACCGCGCCGGTTTTGAAGTAAACGGCTTGGTACTGCAAACATTGGCGGCAGGCCGTGCGGTAATGACCGAAGAAGAAAAAGAATTAGGCTCCGCACTTATTGATTTAGGCGGCGGAACAACAGGCATTTTGGTTTATCACCAGGGAACAGCAAATATGGTTGCCTCCGTTCCATTAGGAGCATCGCAAGTTACAAGCGATATATCAATCGTAAAAAACATAGCTTTTGAAACTGCAGAAAAAGTAAAAACAGAAGCCGGCTGTTGCTGGGCTGCGCTATTGGAAGGTGTTGACGAAGATATTGTAGTGCCAGGTATGGGCGGCAGATCACCTTTTCCAATCCCTAGATCGGAAATTGTGCAGATCGTCCAGCCCCGTATGGTAGAAATTTTTCAATTAGCAAAAGAAAAAATTTATAAACAGATAACACAACGTACATTAGGCGGCGGTATTGTTCTTACTGGGGGCGGTGCAAATTTAGAGGGCGTTGCAGATTTAGCTGCAAAAGTTTTTGGTTTGCCTGTGCGCATAGGTAGTCCGCTTTCTTTTGGCGGCTTGGTAGACGAGTACCGTGACCCGTCGTTTGCGGTTGCAGTAGGTTTGGTACTGGAAGGCAACGACCGCACCGGCAATATAAGCGGTGCAAAAGACAGGTCGGGCGCAGGCAGACAGGATGGCGGCAATTCAATTTTTTCACGCATTGCAGAATGGATCAAAAAAGAAGTGTTTTAGCACTGTACATAAAATGTACAGTAACATTATAGAATTATAGGTAAAGGATTTGGGAGGAACTATGAATATTCTTGGGGTGGCCGATGAGCCTGTTGCGAGTCCTAGCGAAACAATTATTAAGGTGATAGGCGTTGGCGGCGGGGGTGCGAATGCTGTAAACCGTATGATCGAATGCGGCATTGAAAATGTGCAATTTATTGTTGCAAACACAGATCTGCAGGCGCTAAATAGAAGCAGAGCGTTGACGCGCTTGCCGATTGGTTCAAAGCTTACAAACGGTTTAGGCGCAGGCGGCAAGCCTGAGGTTGGCGAAAATGCCGCGCTTGAAGATCGCGAGATGATCAAAAATGCGCTGCGCGGTGCTAACATGGTTTTTGTAACAACCGGTATGGGCGGCGGCACTGGTACAGGGGCAGCTCCAATTTTTGCGCAAATTGCACGCGAGGAATGCGGCGCTTTAACAGTTGGTGTTGTTACAAAACCCTTTGATTACGAAGGCAAATACAGAATGCGTCTTGCAGAAGAAGGAATCAACAAACTGCGGAAAGTTGTTGATGTACTAATTGTCGTTCCAAACCAAAATCTATATAGAATTGTTGATAAACACACTCCAATGAAAGAAGCGTATTTAAAAGTTGATGATGTACTGCGGCAGGGGATTCAAGGCATATCAGATATGATCACTCGTAACGGTGAAATCAATATTGACTTTGCAGATGTGCGTGAGTTTACAAAAGATCAAGGCGGTGCATTGATTGGTGTAGGATATGGCAAAGGTGAAAATAAATCAATTGATGCTGCAACAAACGCAATGAATAATCCTATGTTGGAGGAGTCGACGATAAAAGGCGCTAAACATATTCTTGTAAATGTTGTTGCAGGTTTGGATTTCTCGCCTGTTGATATTGAGGAAATTGTAAATCTTGTAAGTGCAAGTGCAGACCCCCAAGTTGCAATAAAAACCGGTTTGGTTATTGATGAAAGCATCTCAGATGGTGTGCAGGTAACAGTTGTCGCAACCGGATTTCATGAATTAACTGATAAATTAGCTCCCGACAAAGAAAATATTATTCCAAAAAAAAATGATTATCTTTTTGATTCTGCAGAATGGGAAAATCTTACAGGCGGTTTTGATCCAAAAATGACTTCAAAAATTCCTGCAGAAATTCCGGATATGAATTTTAAAGATGATGATCTTGATGTGCCTACAGTTTTACGTTCAGGCGGATTGCGTCTTATTAGCGATGTTGAACGCTTTAGAAAGCAAGCATAAGGGCACTCTAATGATATTTAAAAAATGATAGAAAAGAAAAGTTGGTTGGAAGGATACCGTAGCAGATTGCTGGCGGTAGAGCGCAAGGCAAAATTAACTGTAGAAACTTATTATTCGGAAGTGCATTTTTTTTTGGATTGGCTGTATGCAAACGGTGCTTGCGTGGAAACAGCGTCAGAGAATGATCTGGTTCGTTACTTAGAAGCGCGCTCTTGCGGCGCTTTTTCTGCAGAAGGTGATTTGCATGGAATTGATGCGCGCTCCACTGCAAAAGCGATCTCTGTGTTACGATCATTTTTTAAATTTGTTATAGTAAAGGGATGCAGAAAAGATAATCCTGCGCAGCTTTTAGAAGCACCTAAAAGAGCTCAGACCTTGCCTGCTGTAATGCCGTTGGAAAAAGTCGATTCGCTTTTAGAATTGATCAGCACAGACACAGTTAGCGGAAAGCGGGATGCTGCATTATTTGAATTAGTTTACTCCTCCGGTTTGCGGATTTCCGAGGCGGTTGGGTTAAACGTTGATGATGTTTTTTTTGATGAGGCAATACTTCGTGTAACAGGCAAGGGCGGCAAGCAGCGCTTTGTTCCCTTTGGCGCAAGGGCCGAGGATGCATTAAAGTGCTATTTAAGCGAGGCTCGTTCCTGTTTGTTAGGTAAAAAACGAAGTGATGCCCTTTTTATTAATAGATTAGGCGGGCGGCTTAGCCGTAAAGGAATCTGGAAAAACTACGCCGCCCTTGCAAAACAAAACGGCACCGGCACAAAACTACACACATTGCGGCACAGCTTTGCAACCGAGCTATTATCAGGCGGCGCAGACCTGCGTAGTGTGCAGGAGCTTTTAGGACATGCAAACCTTGCCACCACACAAATATATACACATGTAAATGTATCAAAATTAAAAGAAGAACACAAAAAATATTTACCAAAGCTATAAACGGTAATTGCCGGCTGCAAGAACTTGCCGCAGTTGTGGTGGAAAAAATAAATAAGAGTTGATCTGTTAAATTCTTCGGGAGAATAAAAATCCACCGCCGCTCTGCGGCGGGGATTTTTACTTGTTCCTTTCCAACCGTGCCTCAAGTTCGGCAATTCTGGTAGCTTGCTGTGATAATGTAACGTCCTTTTCAGACAGTGCGGCAGCTTGCTCTGATAATACTACATCCTTTTCTGACAATGCCTCATCCTTCGCCTTGATAATTTCATCAGCTTCTGCTTTAGCTTCGGCGCGGCCTTCTACCCTGCCTTCCTCAAGACCTTCTACTCTACCTTCCGCAAGACCTTCTACTCTACCTTCCGCAAGACCTGCGACTCTACCTTCTGCTCTGCCTTCTGCTCTGCCTTCTGCTCTGCCTTCTGCTCTGCCCTCTGCTAGGGCGGTGTCTTTCATGTCGGCTATGTCCATGCGCAGCATTTGGCGGGATAGGGCAATGAATCGTAACTTTTGCCTTAAACTTAAACGTCGAACCTTTACTCCTATCTTTCCTATCTGCGGATATTCTTTTGTTAACATCTCAAAATCCTCCTCGCTTTTGCATAAAAAGCATTGTAACAATGGCCAAAGTGCCGTCCCATCATTCTCTTTGGGCACCTTTGGTAGCTCTATGGTAACATATTTTACGATTTCGGTAAACGGCTCGCTGGTTTTTTCGTTCAGTATCGAAAATCTGTTTAAATACTCAGTATTATTCGGGAACAAAACATAATTGCAAATGGCAATACTGATTGTTTGATTGATTTTTTCATATTTGTCGCCGCTTACAATCTGATCGGTTATCAGTTTTGACTGATAGTACACTATCCTGACGCAAAATCCGTTTAATTTTTCAACTTGCATCTCTAAATCAATTATTTTACCGGATTTGGTTTCTATTTTGATATCCAAAATGCCCTGTTTGTCTTTCTGGAATGCACGTTTTAGAAATGGATTTAAGATAGAGATTTTTTCATACTCCTGTGCCGGTATATCCAAAACAGCTTTCAACAACTGTTCAAGACTTTCTGTGTCCTTCCTGTCGCCGAATACTCCTTTAAAAACATAATCATAAGTTAACGGCACGAATAACGCTTTCCTTTTTTTACGCTTTTTCATAAGACCTCCAAAAAAAATATTTTCCTCCCCATATAATAATGGTGCAAAGTAGCATGGCGCTTTACTTTTTTGGATTTTTTTTTTTTTTTTTTTTTTAATTCCGAAACCGCAAATTACACAGATGTAAACAGATAACACAGATACTATAAAGAAAACATTTTCTCCTCTTTCATCTGTGTAATCTATGGTTAATTCTGTGTAATCTGCGGTTAAAATTCTTGCGTTTTAATGGCACATTTAAAGAATTTTAACACGGATGTACACAGAGGAACACAGGAGAAGACGAGGAATAAGAATTTAATAATTTTTTGTTCTTCCTCTGAATTCCCTCCGTGTACCTCCGTGTTAAATTTGCCTTAGCAGTTCGGCATTATTTTTTGTTGCACCCATTGCACCCTAATCAACAAATTGCGCGGGATATTGACATTTTTTAATAATGCCTATAAAGTCTACAGTATTACTAAGAATTAGGAGAGTAAAATGAAAGTAGACAAAATTACCGATCTGATCGGAAAGACACCGATTGTAAAAATCAATCGGATCAATGATGGCGGGGCAACTATCTACGTAAAACTGGAAAGTTTTAACCCATTACACAGTGTTAAGGACAGAATTGCCCTTTCACTTATAGAGTCGGCAGAAAAATCGGGCGAGATCAACAAAGATTCTGTAATTATAGAACCGACAAGCGGTAATACCGGTATCGGACTTGCATTTGTTGCGGCAGTAAAGGGCTACAAAGTTATTTTAACAATGCCTGAAACCATGAGTGTTGAGCGGCGCAAACTTTTAAAGGCTCTTGGGGCACAATTGGAGCTTACCGAAGGTGCAAAAGGTATGAAGGGTGCTATAGAAAAGGCTCAGGAGCTTGCAAAGTCAACGCCGAATTCATTTATTCCGCAGCAATTTGAGAATCCTGCTAATCCGGCTATCCACGAAGCTACAACCGGTCCTGAAATTTGGGAAGACACACAAGGTAAAATTGATATATTAGTTGCCGGTGTTGGAACAGGCGGCACTATTACAGGTGCCGGTAAATTTCTTAGATCAAAAAATCCTGCGATTAAAATTATCGGCGTTGAACCGGACACTTCGGCTGTACTTTCAGGCTGTGCGCCCGGAAGTCATAAAATTCAAGGTATAGGAGCCGGGTTTGTCCCAAAAGTTTTAGAAAGAGGACTGATTGATGAAATTTATCAGACTAACGATAAAAAAGCCGGTGCAATTGCGCGCCGTGCTGCAAAAGAAGAAGGGATAATTATTGGTATTTCTTCCGGAGCCGCATTAGAGGCAGCAATAAGTGTTTCACGCCGTCCGGAAAACAAAGATAAAACAATCGTCGCTGTGCTTCCTGACACCGGTGAACGTTACCTTTCCACTTGGCTTTGGGAAGAATAGTTTATTTTGCAAGTGTGCTTATTATCCGCAGACGGACGACTCTGCCGCCGCCGTATGCGCGGTAGCGCTCGCCGTCTTCTGAAAATGCGGATTCCTTTTCGCCTGGGAATGGCGAGAACCTCTGTTGCGACCACCGCAAAGAGGTGTCTTTTAAGCTTGCATTTGGTTTTTTAGGGTCAAAGTAAATAAATGATTCGTGAACGCCTCGTTCACTTTGCGGCGCTTCGTCGGTATCTTGCAGATAGCGTATAACACCGCCTGCAAGATCAACAGATTGAATAATTGCGCTATGAGCCATTGACTTGTCTTTTGCCCTAAAGAGCAAAATGTCGGCAGGCTTGATATTTTTTATATTGTCAGGAACGGCGATAATTTCTCTGCTGTTTGAATTGTAAAAAGATGTGCCTACATAGTACGAGGCATCTGCAGCGCTTGGCACCGCACGCAGACGGCGCAGACTTGCCCCCAAATTGATACCGCGTTGTTTTGCGATATATGACAGAGTGTGCCAAACAAATCCTGAACAGTCTAAGCCTATCCATGCTATGCAGTACAAATAATTATAAACATCGGAATCTTTAACGCCGCCGCCCGTTACCAAAACATAAGGCTTATGCGGCAAGCCATGATATGAACCGGCTTTCATTCGGGCTATGTCAAAAATATCCTGCGAAACTTTCCATTTTTTTGCAGCTATATCAAAAATGATCACCTGCTCTTTTCCGCTTTTTAGGTCACTAGTATATTTTTTAAAATCATCGGACTTTAACGCGGTGTCAATAACCGGCCACAAACCTGCAGGACCTAATTTTCCTTTGCCTAAAAATTCCCAGCCGCCTTCCACCAAACTGTCGCGTTCGTGGTCTTCTGCAAAGGGCAGACGGATATTCATAAGTTGACCATCTATAAAATAACTTTTAAAACATTGCCTGTAAGCGCTTTCTATAACACTTTCGATCCCGCTCCCCCACACTTGACTAGGGTTAGCAAACGCAGCTAATCGCTGTACTTCACCAGGTATAGGCTCCAAGCTCTGGCTGCCTAGTGAGGCAGCAATCAAAAAAAATAAAACAAAAAAAATACACTTTTCACGATACATTTTTGCACTCGATTCTTATCTTAGCTATTTAATTTTTATGCGGATCAAGGAACAGGAACTGAGGAAAGTATGCGGGAGATGATTGCGTCTGCGTCCAAAGCATCGGCTTCTGCTTCGTATGATAGAACAAGACGGTGTCGAAGCACGGGGTATGCAGCTTTTTTGACATCCTCCGGGCGGACAAATGCGTTGCCTGCAAATAAAGCGCAGATTTTTGAACAGTGATGCAGGGCAATTGAGGCGCGAGGTGATGCTCCCCAGCCTATATACCTGTAAATACCTTCTTTTCCTGCTTTAAGCGGAGAGGAATCAGACGGGAGCGACATTTTACCCATATTTGCCGATGCCGAAGGACGTGTCGCCGCAACAATCGAAACCATATACCGCTCGATATTTTCGTCAACATGAACGCCGTCGGCATATTTTTTAAGGCTTTCCATTTTTGCGGTGCTTAGAATTTTTTCTACCGGCGGATTTTTTGTGCCTTGCCTAATACCGGAGAGCCCTTCGTTAATCTTTAAGATATTGATTTCGTCATCAAGCGATGGATAACTGATTAACAGCTTTAAAAGAAAGCGGTCAAGCTGCGCTTCCGGCAGCGGATAGGTGCCCTCTTGTTCAATTGGGTTCTGAGTTGCAAGGACAAAAAAAGGATCGCTTAGCTGCCATGTATTATCGCCAATCGTTACCTGATACTCCTCCATTGCCTCAAGCAATGCAGATTGCACTTTTGCAGGCGCACGGTTAATTTCATCGGCAAGGACAAGGTTTGTAAAAACAGGCCCTTTACGCACAGAAAAAGTGCCGCTTGAAGGCTCCCAGACAAGAGTGCCGGTTAAGTCAGCAGGCAAAAGATCAGGTGTAAACTGTATACGTTTAAACTCAAGACCGGTGATTGCAGCAAGGCTTTTTACGGCAAGTGTTTTTGCAAGACCCGGTGCGCCTTCCAACAGAATATGTCCGCCGGCTATCAATGCCATTAAAAGACCGTCTACCATATCTTTTTGAGCCACGATCATTTTTGCCATTTCGCGGCGGTAACCTTCGACAATTTCCTTTGCGCGGATAAGGTCATCGGCAGAAAGATGTATTTGTTCAGATATATTTCGTTCCATTTCTTTACAATAATATACAGATTCTTAACAGGTTTCAAGACTTATGAAAGTATTGTATTAATTCTATCCAGATCGTCCGGTGTAAAGTAGTCGATTTTTATGCTGCCTTTATCCATGCTGCCGGTAATAATTACTTTTGTGCCTAGCTTTTCTATAAAGCGTTGCTCCATAGCATTCAGCTCCGGATCGCGTCTTGTTTCAAAGCCTTTTACGGTAACTGTCATGCCGTTGCCGCTTGGTTTTATGCCGCTTGCTGCTTTTTCGGCATCGCGCACAGAAAGTGATTCATCAACAATTTGCTTAAACAAGCGGAATTGATCTTCCGTATTTTCCAACGAAAGTATCGCACGGGCATGACCTGAGCTGATTTCTGCACTTTGAAGGGAAGCTTGTATCTGTTCGGGCAGCTTTAACAAGCGCAAAGAATTTGCCAGCGTTGCGCGGTTTTTGCCGACACGCCCTGCAAGCTCCTCCTGCGAAATGTCCGCTATATCCATAAGATGTTTGTATGCTTTTGCCTCTTCTATTGGATCCAAGTCGGCACGTTGAATATTTTCAATTATAGATGCGGCATAACGCTGTACATCCGAATAATTTTTAACTACTGCAGGAATTTCTTGCAAACCGGCGATTTTTGCGGCACGCCACCTGCGTTCACCTGTAATAATCCTGAAAATTCCTTCGCCATACTTTTCTACGGTGATAGGTTGAATAATTCCGTTTTCCCGAATCGAATCGGCAAGCCCATTTAGAGCTTCATCGTCAAAATATTTACGTGGTTGATCCGGGTTTGCCTCAATTTTTGAAATATCAATCAAGAATTCAGATTTTTCTGAACTAATTTCTGATGATTTTCCGTAATCATTGCCGGTTTCTGTGCTAAAAAGTGCCGCAACACCGCCGCCCAAACCAAACTTAGCCATTTGAACCGCCTGATGCTCCGCTTATGCCTACAATAATTTCGTTGGCAAGACTTTTATATGCAAGCGCACCGGAACAATTCGGGTCGTATTTAGAAATAGGCAGCCTATGCGAAGGCGCTTCTGAAAGCCGCACATTGCGGGGAATTATTGTTGAATAAATTTTGTCTTTAAAATAAAGTCCAACCTGCTTAACAACCTGCCCCGCAAGCCGTGTGCGCTGATCATACATTGTAAAAAAAATCCCTTCGATGGAAAGTTCAGGATTTATATTTTGTTGAATTCGTTTTATCGTTTGCAAAATCAAACTAAGCCCTTCCAACGCAAAATATTCACACTGCATAGGGATTAAAACAGCATCGGCAGCTGCAAGACCGTTGATAGTAAGCACACCAAGTGACGGCGGGCAGTCAATAAGTATATAATCGAACCGTGTTTTTATCGGTTCAAGAGCTTTTCTTAATTTGAATTCCTGATTTTTTTCGTTTATAAGCTCAACAGTGGCACCGGCAAGGTCTATGCTTGCAGGTAAAACAAATAATTTTGGTAATATAGACTCTTTTATGCTAACCGCAATGGGAATTTTGCCGGCAATGACCTCGTAAATGCCTTTTTTATCGGCTTTTACCCCCAAACCGCTGGAAAGATTGGACTGAGAATCAAAATCAACAAGCAGAACAGACTTTCCTGCCTCTGCAAGGTATGCTCCAATGTTGATTGCGGAAGTCGTCTTTCCTACTCCGCCTTTCTGATTTACAAACACATAAGTTTTTCCCATTGTTTTCCTACCGTATCATTATAGTATAGAGGCAATTCAAAAACTAGACGGCGATTTTTGTTCGCGGCGAGTATTTTTACTTTCCAAACAGCGCCGCAATTGCCGACTTTAAATCATGCACAATTATATGTTTGCCTTGCTCTGAAGTAAGAGAGAGCGTTTCCTCTGCATTTCTTGAGTCAAGCAATGGGCTGATAAATCTGTCAAAACCAAGCCCAAGTGATGTTTTGATTCTGCCGGCAAGGCGGCGCACCGGCATTACTTCAGCGGCAAGACTTAGCTCCCCTGCAAGTGCAGTTCTTGCAGGCAGAGGTATTCCGGTACGCGCCGAATAAATGCTTGCCGCAACAGCCAATTCTACGCCTACTTCCACAATTCTTATGCCTCCGGCTACGTTTACATAAATGTCGTTGTCTGCCATTCGCAGTCCCAGACACTTTTCCAGTGTTGCGGCAATGCGGGCAACGCGTGCCTGGTCAATACGATCTGAATATACGCGGCTTAATGAGCCTTTTGCCGGCACACAAAGCGCCTGAATCTCGACAAGCAGTGTGCGGCTGCCTTCCAACACGGCCGCTGTGGCGATTCCTGCAGGAATATCACCTTCGCGGCGCACCAAAAACAATAATGACGGATCTTCTACGGCACTTAAACCTTTTTCGCTCATTGTCCATATCCCTATTTCGTCAACAGAGCCGAAACGGTTTTTGCTTGCACGTAAAAATCGGCGCTCCCCGTCAGTCTGCTCAAAGTAGAGTACAGTGTCTACCATGTGTTCCAAGGTCTTAGGACCTGCTATAACACCATCTTTTGTAATATGCGCTACCAAAAACAGAGCCGCATCGTGTTCTTTTACCCAACTGATTAGCTCAAATGAGCAGTATTTTAACTGATTTATGGTGCCTGGCACTATACCGGCATCCGGTGTATACAAAGTTTGCGCGCTATCAACGATAATGATCACAGGTTTTACAGATTCCAACACGGTTTCTATCTCTTCCAGTTGTCCTGAACAGAAAATTTCTATATTTTTGACGTTTAATCCAAGTCTGTCGGCGCGCATTTTTACTTGTCCTGCCGATTCCTCGCCGGAAACATACAAAACACGCCCCTTTGTCTGCACAGTAGAGGCTATTTGCAACAACAGTGTTGATTTGCCTATGCCCGGTTCGCCTCCTACAAGTGTGCAGGAACGCTTCATTATGCCTCCGCCAAGCACCCTGTCAAGCTCTGTACAGCCGCTTAAAATCCGCACGCCTTCTGTACTCTCTACTGCGGCAAGCGGCATAGAAATAGGGCGCGGGACATCTGCAATACCGCCTGCTTTACGGCGGCCCATTGCCGTACTTAAAGAAGCGCTTGCCGCCGCCGCTTGCGTTAATGTATTCCACTGGCCGCATTCAGGACAGCGTCCCAGCCATTTAGGCTCCTCGTGTCCGCATGCTGAGCATTTAAAAACTGTGCCCTTTTGTTTTTTCATTTTTACTGCAAGATTGTGATTTCGACACGCCTGTTTACTTTGCGGCCTTCGTCTGAATCGTTATCGCCCACCGGTTTTGTGCCGCCCCAGCCTTTGTAGACAAACCGTGACGACGGTATGCCGCGTACTTCCATCTCTTTAATAATGCGGAGACAGCGGGCTATCGAAAGTTCTTCTTCGTTATCTGTGTTGCCTATTGAAGCTGTGTGACCTTCCACAAGAAAACTTCGCCCCTTTACATTTATAAGTGTTTTTGCAATTAAATCTAAACGGCTATGTTCGGACGGTAAAAGCTCGTCGCTGTCACTTTTAAATTTAAGATCTTTTATACGCAAACGTAAACCGTTTTCTACTTTCTCTACATCTATGTCGGGTGTACTTTGTATTGATGTTAAAATTTGCGGCTTTTCAATTTCCGGTAGACCTGTTCCAAATGTTAATGTAAAACCTTTAAAGCGGGTGCTTTCTCCGTTTGTCCACGAAAATGTTTCGTCAGATGTATCACGCTGCATAACAAGCATGCCGTTTTTTGTACTCAATAAAATATCAACAGCATGTGTACCTGTAATAGATTTTAAATTTATGTCCGTATTGTCAGATGGAAAATAATTTGACGAATAACGTGCAAATATATGATATACTTCTACACCTTTGTACTCTTCTGTGCCTTTGTATTCATATTCTGCAATTATAGGATGAACAATCATTCTGCCGTTATTAAGCGGATCTACAGCACGTTTTCCGCTTGCCGTCCACTTAGATCCAACTTGTATTTGATTGCCGGATATTTGTGATGTTGAATAAACCGGAAAATTACGAAGTGCCGGGTAGCCTCTGTCGTTTTCTATCTGCATGTCGCCATTGTTTGATATTTTGTAATGTACGTTGATTACATCGTTTACCGGTTGTGCTTTTTCCTGCATATTAGATTTTGTTGCTTCCATAACAATATATGCAGCTTTATACGGAATGTAAGCACCAACAGCAGCACCTTCCTTATTTATACAAGCACGTACCTCGCGCGAAACATGTCCTACATATTTACCGCTGTCATAACGTGAAAAATCGGCACGCTCTGTTAAATTCCAAACGACATTATCTTGCGCTTGCAAAAAACCTGAAAACAAAATAAAAATGGCATATAACATAACACTTTTTTTTATGATCATTTATTTCCTTGCCGCTTCTATCTCTTTTATTGCGTTTAACAATTCTGTATCTGCTCCTAACTCCGGTATGGAAGCAGGAAAACGCCATGTCCAGTTGAATTCGTTAGAAGTACCGGGGATATTTATACGTTCACTTGCCGCATCATCTGCATACCATTTAGGGCTTAAATGCAGCAAATCAATAAACGGCACTATAAAGAAGCGCGCTTTAGAAGCTGCCGCATTTTTTAAAAACAGGTGCGCAGTACCCGGATTGTAAACTTTAGGCAGCGAAGGAGAGCCGTTAAATGCAGCAAAGGCATCTTGATTCACTTCGCTTTCCCACCATGTACGCAGTGTAGAACTATCGTGTACAGATGTTGTGGCAACGGCTGCCTCAGGATATTCGTTATATGGAATAAACGGCTGACCAGGTTTGTCATAATCGCAGAACCAGCGTACAACACGCAGGCATAATATTTTTAGTTTTTGTAAAACACGCGGAACGCATGCGCTTACAGCACCTAAGTCTTCTGCACAGGCAAGCATTGATGTACTTTCTACAAGTACAGAGAGTAATTTTTTGCCTTGCATTTCCCATTTTTTTTCTGAATCAATACTTTTCATTTCCAGAAATTCTCTAAATTGATTTTTTTCGTCATTGTTAAATGAATTCCATGCACGTGAGCCTTCGTAGTACCAAAGCGGAGAGTAAAGACCTTTATCGTATTCATTTAGAATTCTGTTTTTCCATGCACGCAACAAATAATCTTTTCCGGATTCTACTATGTCAAGTTTTACAATATCTTTTTCATTTTTAATGTGATTTTTAAAAAGCCACAGCTCTTCATCATTAACACGTTCAAGAGCCAGATCGAAAACACGGTACACATCATTATCAGTACCGCCTGATTTTTTTTGCACAGCATCCCACACTTCGGATGTAGGAATATGCGGCTGACTAATCCACATAATGCGGGCATCATCAAAACCAAGCTGATATAATTCTTCACGCTTTATCTGTGAATACGGCACAAAACGTCCCATCGTCGCAGAAAGATCGCTACGGCTTGTTGCCCAAATTCTAAAAAAACCTAAAATATGATCAATCCTGTAAGCTTTAAAATACCGTTGCGCTAATTTTAAACGTTCCTTCCACCAAACAAAATCATCTTTTTGCTGGTTAGGCCAGTTGTAAATAGGAAAGCCCCAATTCTGTCCTTCAGGACTGTAAAAATCAGGCGGCGCACCTGCAGAAAGATTTTCGGAAAAATATTCGCTGTGTGCCCAGACATCACAACTATCTTCGTTTAACAAAATTGGAAGATCGCCTTTTAGAATAATGCCCATTTCTGCAAGTTTATTTGCTGCCGCACTGAATTGTTTATCACAAACATATTGCACATAACACCAAAAAATATTTTCTTTTTTATGTTTAGCTTCGTTCCACATTGTTTCAATATCTTTTGGTTTTATTTTACTGAACTTTTTCCATTCACGCCAACTTTTTAGACCGTTGGCATCTTTTATATTGCGGAATACGGCATATTCTTTTACCCAGCCGTTACGTTGTATCCAAATATTTAATGTAGGTTTATCTTTGATATTTTCATAATTTGCGTTAAAAATCCTATGCAGTAATTCCATTTTTTCTTTTGCCGCTTTGTAGTATGGAAATCGTTTTTCGTTTGCATACTTTGCATCAAATTCTGCAATCTCTTTTTCAAAAGGTACAGCAGATGAAAGATCAGAGAGGCGCAGATAAATCGGATTCAAGGCAAATGCACTTAACGCGCTGTATGGTGAACTTTCATATCCTGTATCGTTCACCGGTAAAATCTGAATAATACCGATACCCGCCCTTGCGGCAAACTCGGCAAACTCTATTAAGTCAGGATACTCACCAATGGAATTTTTTCTTTTTCCTCTTAGCGCGCCGATAGGCACAACAACACCAAGTAAGCGTTTGTTTGTATTAAAATTAGCCGGCACCGTGCCTGTATTTACAGCTTCTGCCATTATAAACCACCTTTAACGATTTAGATTTTTTGCCGGCAATGTGCAAGCAAGTCCCATGATTCATTATCGGCATGTTAATTTTTTAACTGTTTATAATTTGCAGGTGTAAAAATATAATAGCAAATTTAACACAGATGACACAGATTTAACCACAGATTACACAGAATCAGCCGCAGATTACACAGAAGTAATTTAAGAAAATATTTTCTGTGTTATCTGTTTACATCTGTGTTATCTGTGGTTATAAAGGAGAGATTCTCTTATTTTTCGTACCAAAGCTTAGGGAGCATGCTGCCGCTTGTAGAGCCTGCTTTCCAGTACTTTCCGCTGCCTGAGCCGTCTCCTGTTCCCCATTCGGCGGAATCAGTTGTGCTGGGGGTAAAGTAAGCTCCGGTAATTTCCTTATATCCGGTGCCAGTGCCAGGTGAAGTAGTACCGTTGGCTTTCCAGTAACAATCCGTAACTGTTGTTGAACTCACAAAGTCCATTCCCAGTATGCCGTTAACATCTGAATCGCCTGTAACCTTGCCTGTGCTGTAACAGGCAGTTAGGCTACTTGATGAAATACCAGAACCAAATAGTCCTGCAATACCGCCTGTCTGTTGTTTGCCGTTAACCTCGCCTGTATTGTAACAGGCAGTTAGGTAGAAGTAACCGTTTGGTGCTGCAGCAAAAGTGCCGCCAAATATACCGCCAGTCATGTGGCCAGTTGTTGTATTGTTGTTTGTAATGTTTCCTTTATTGTAACAAGCGGTTATCGAGACATGTGCTTGTCCGGAACCAAGTATGCCTCCGTTTCCTCCAGACGAGGCTGTAACATCGCCTGTATTGGAACAGCCTAAAATGTAAGTGCGATTATCATAATCTGCTCCCCCTGCCGCGAAGCCCACAACGCCGCCTGTATAACCGGAGCTGTTGTCAATCTTGCCTGAGTTGGAACAAAGGGTCATATTAGCGTAAGACTTTCCAGCCACACCGCCAACATTGGCAGCGCCGCCTGTGATCGTGCCTGAGTTGGAACACTCAGTCATAGCAGAGCTGGCAAGACCTGCCACACCGCCTACATACCCTGTACCGGTAATATCGGCAGCATTGGAACAATCACTAATGGTACCCGCACTGATGCATCCCAAGAGCCCTCCAACATAGTCTTTTCCTGTAACCGAACCTGAAGCAATATGCACACCGGTGAAAGTTGCCGCAACTGCGGCATAACCGAATAGTCCTACATAATTTTTCGTGTCGTTGTCTACGTGGAGGCGCTTAATCTGCTTGCCGTCTCCGTCAAAGTTGCCGGTAAAGGCAGCAGTCGAGCTTGTGCCTACAGGCTCCCAGTCAGGGACACCCAAACCGCTATCTCCCATAAGGTCTAGGTCGGCTTCCTGCTTGTAGCTGCCGACACGGGTTGTATCATTATTATTTATCAACTGAAACTCTGAATATGTGCCTATTGGGATTATGCCGCTATCTGCGGGACGTAATTCCAGATTGCCTAAATTATTCAATTTGAGTTTCAATGATACAGCGGAGGATCCAATTAGCCGTCCTATGTAGATAGCCGGATTAGTATCCGAGCCCGCCTGAATGCTAACGATAAGTGATCCTTTGGGCGGATATGAGGCAAGCTGGACAGCACCGTCCGCTATCGTGCCTGATATAGATTTAGTGGTAGTGCTTGTAGATGCCGGCTTTTCCAAGTAGTTTACCTTTATCGCTCCCGTATAATCGCTGCCAACTGTGATCATTACGGTAGGTACTACGGGTGGTTCACCGGGATTGTCTATGATTTCGGTAATTTCTTCGCTATTGCCGCTACGGCAAGCGGAAAACAGCACAAACGCCGCTACAAGGGCGAGTACTAGTCCTGTAGGCTTAGACTGCCAACGGGGGGGGGGGGGGGG
>BTID01000110.1:0-25556 GCA_036245275.1 Termitinemataceae bacterium | reverse complement strand
GCGCGGCCGCATACGATCCGCAAGCGGAGCATTTTTTATTGTTTCATTTTGTTGTGCGCCGGAAAAAAGGTCCATAAATCCTTTACCAGTCTACATTAAAACCCTGTGTATTGATAGTCAGCGGTACAGGGCAACAAAAAATGATGGCGAATTGCTAAGGCAAACTGCTAAGGCAAATTTAACACGGAGGTACAGGAGGTACACAGAGGGAATTCGGAGGAAGAACAAAAAATTATTATTCCTCATCTTCTCCTCTGTGTTCCTCTGTGCGCCTCCGTGTTAAAATTCTTTAAAGTGCCTCCGTGTTAAAATTCTTTAAATGTGCCATTAAAAATTGTTGCACCCTTCCATCTGTGTAATCTGTGGTTAAAATTCTTACGTTTTCAAATGAATTTACAAAACATAGCTAACTAGGAAGATATTAAGATTAAATGTAGTATTGACTAATCATTCTAATAAGGAAAATTATCTTGGAAAAATTGAAAAGTAAGTCGCCGTTAAAATGGGATATTAAGGCATTGGTTTTTGCTTTTGTAGGCGGGTTTATCGCAATATTTGTACTTGCATCAATAACAAATGTTTCAGAATTTGTTTTTATTATGGCACCATTTGGTGCAAGTTGTGTTTTAGCTTTTGGAGCATGGGAGTCGCCGCTTGCACAGCCTAGAAATATTATCGGCGGACACTTTATAGCTTCAGTGTTGGGACTAATTATTTTGCAGCTATGCGGGAATTACACTTGGAGTATTGCTCTTGCAGTAGGAATTGTAATAGCGGTAATGGTTCTTACAAAAACAACACATCCGCCTGCTGGTGCTGATCCAATAATAATAATCACCACAGGGGCAGGTTGGAATTTTTTATTTTTTCCGGTGCTAATAGGCGCTGTAATTCTTACCATTATTGCCTTAATATTAAACCGCTTTTTATTTAAGCGGGCGTATCCGAAATTTTGGTATTAAGGGCTACTCTTTAACGCGAAAGTTTTTTTAGTCCGCCTAGAAAACGGATGCCTTTCCAGATGCCAAGACCAAGTGAAGCAAAAGCACCGATGCTTAAAAGTGTGCCGGCAATGGCGGCTACGGGCTTGATTACAAAGGATGACATAAAGACTAAGCCTACAAGCAGGATAGCCAATCCGGTTTTTCTATCCGATTTTATTTTTGAAAAAATACCGCTTATCCCAAAAACGCTTATAACAGCACCAATAATAAAACTTGCATGCGGTAGCAGTCTGCCTATAATAACACTTGAAACAAGAAGAACCGCGCCGCCTGCAATACCAAAAACCGCATCAACACCGGTTTTAGTTAATTCTTTGCTTGACATAATTTTGTTATCCATAGCATTTATTATACACACAAAACAGTTAAGAGACAATCTGTGTTGTTCATTTTTTCATTTTCTTTGAATTGAAGATAGTTACAGTTTTTTGTTGCACACCATATCTTTTTACGAATGAAAAAAAATGATAAAATGAATTATGAGCGGACAAATTATTGCGGCAAATATAGAAAAAGTTTTAAGCGAAATTGATAGTTGTCTTGTACACTGTGGACGTAAACATGACGATCTGCGCTTAATGGCTGTTTCAAAATTTAATAGCATAGAAAAAATATTAGAAGCCGCCGCTTGTGGTTTAAATCTTTTTGGCGAAAGCCGTGTTCAGGAAGCCTGCGAAAAGTTTGATTCGATTCGCACAACTCAAAATGCGGCAAAGTACGAACTGCATATGATAGGTAGCTTGCAGCGCAATAAAGTTAAAAGTGCTGTAAAAATATTTGATTGTGTGCAGTCTGTTGATCGAAATGAACTTATCGAAGAATTAGGAAAAGCTAGTTTGTCAGAAAAAAAACAAATAAGTATTTTACTGGAATTAAATTCCGGCGAAGAATCAAAAAGCGGTTATGCTGACTGCGATGCTCTTTTTTATGCGGCAGAGTCCGCTCTTAAACATAGTTATTTAAAAATTGCAGGACTTATGACTATGGCGCCTAACACAGAAAATCCAAAAATAATAAGCAAGGCATTTTCCTCCGTCCGCTCTGCGCAAAATAAATTACAAACAATGTTCCCCGCTGCCGATTGGTCATGTCTTTCTATGGGTATGTCAGGAGATTTTAAAATTGCTATCGCGGAAGGTTCTACACTTGTGCGGATAGGTACAGCCATATTTGGAGATCGTACAGTATGAAGCTTAAAATATTTGTTTTGTGTACACTGTTTTGCATTACTGCAACTGTTAATGCAAATGCACAAACTACAACTACTGCAACAGAAGATCCTGAATATGTATATCCGCAGTGGGTAAAAGATTTAAGACGTGCCGACGTTGTTGCCTTTGGTGTATTCCCGTTTGCATGGCTTATTGCATCTACTGCTATGGATTTGTACAGAAGCTCGCAACACGGCTGGGATAGAAATTATTATCCATGGCCTGCAAAGCCTGCTGGTGCGCCTGCTATGACAAATGAAGAATACGTGCGGACACTGATAATTGCAGGCAGCATCTCTGTAGGTCTTGCATTGGTTGATGCGCTGATTGTACACATAAAACGCAGACGTATTGCAAGAAATAATGAAAGTTTGCCGCGCGGCGATCCGATCATCATAAAACGGCAAATGCCGGACGGGCAAGTTATAGAGGACACGGTGATTACAAATCCAACTCCTGACCGCACAGTTACAGACGATAACGAAGCTCAAAAAGTGAATAGCGGCGATGCCCCTGCCGACCCTGCCGACCCTGCATCCCCTGCACAATAGGAAATTGGATTGCCTTCTTTTAATGCGGCAGTAGCACTTGGCACGTTGCACAAATCGGGCGAACTTCAATGCAAACGCCTTGATCTTTATATTGCAGAAGATTTACGCCTGATGAGCCGCTCGCAAATAAAACAGCGCTCAAAAGAAACAGACTTTTGTGCAATGGTAAACGGCAAAAAAGAAAAACTTTCCAAGCTGATAAAAGACGGTGATTCTTTACATCTAACATGGAATAATCCTGTCAGCGTGGATTTAATTGCACAAAAGATACCACTGGATATAGTTTTTGAAAACAACAAAGTTATCGTTATCAATAAACAACAAGGACTTGTTGTACATCCGGGAGCAGGAAATTACAGCGGCACTTTGGTAAACGCCCTCTTGTATCACTTTGGTTCAATTGATGTTTCTAATGCTGCCTTGCGCCCATTCATTGTACACAGGCTGGATAAAGACACATCAGGAATAATCATTGCGGCAAAAGATGTAGATGCTATATCTTTTTTGTCGGATCAATTTAAAGAGCGGCGTGTACAAAAAACGTATGCAGCAATTGTACAAGGAGTGCCTAAAACATCAAAAGGAAAAATTTGCGGCTCTCTTATCCGCGATCCAAAAGACAGAAAACGTTTTAAGGTAAGCACAGATCACGGCAAGGGCAAACCGGCACTTACTTACTACAGGGTTGTAAAAACTTTTAATTTTCATGCTTGCGGATATTCACTTTTAAAGCTGCGTCCTAAAACAGGCAGGACACATCAACTGCGTGTGCATTTGCAGAGCATAGGTCATCCAATAATAGGTGATGTCATTTACAACAAAAAAGATAAATTGTTTTCTGCCGCAACACTTATGCTGCACGCAAAAAATCTCCGCATACAATTGCCTTGCGGCGATCCTAATTCGCCAGTTCTGAGTTTTTTTACAAGTCCGCTGCCTTTGCGGTTTAAAAAAATGATGCGGACACTTCATTCTACATGAACATTCCGCCGTCAACAGGAATCACTTGACCGGTTATGTATGCTGATTCATCGCTTGCCAAAAAGAGGGCGCAGGCTGCAATGTCTTCCGGCGCGCCCATACGTTTTAGCGGAATTACGGCCAGTGTTTTTTCTTTGGCTTCCTCTGTCATTGCTTTAGTCATATCTGTAGCGATAAAACCGGGTGCTATGGCGTTTACACGGACACTACGGCTTGCACTTTCCTGCGCCAGACTTTTTGTTACCCCTATAAGACCGGCTTTTGCCGCCGAATAGTTCGCTTGTCCGCCGTTGCCGTGAATACCTACGACACTTGCCATATTGATGATAGAGCCTGTACGCGCCCTAATCATCGCACGTCCTACGGTGCGCCCTGCAATAAATGCTGAGCTTAGGTTTGTGTCAAGCACTTTTTGAAAGTCCTCCAGCGTCATTCTAAACGAAAGATTGTCGCGTGTAATGCCTGCATTGTTTACAAGTATATCAAAACCGCCGGATTCTTTTATCAAACTTTCGATAAACGGCTCAACTTTGTCAAGTTCTGATAAATCGGCACTTGCCCAGTGCAAACGGCCGCCGTTTTTATCAGCACAACCGGCAAACCAATCCGGTTCTTTGGTGCCTACTCCCCAAACTGCGGCACCTTCTTCCAAAAAACGCAGGGTAATCGCCTTGCCTATACCTCTTGATGCCCCCGTAACAAGGGCTTTTTTATTTTCTAAACGCATTTTATACCTCCAAAATTTCAATATTTTCAATATCTGCTAGTGTTCCTGCAGGATGACAGGGGATGCCGCTTATTTCTTGTTCCCAGAGCCCGCATAGCACCCTGCCGTATCCCACTTCCATAGCAGATTGGATACCGCAAGAGGCAATTGCCCGTTCTTCGTCCGTCCAGTGAACGCTGGATGTTATCTGCCGCATAAGCAATTCTTTTGCCTGCGCTGCAGTTTTAACTAAGCCGCCTGACACATTTGAAAAAAACGCAATTTTAGGCTCTGCGAATTCTACATCATTTAAGACGGCGGCAAACCTCTTTTCCGCATCTGCCATAAGCGGCGAATGGAATGGACCGGCAACTTTAAGCGGCAAAAACCGGCGCGCACCGGCTGCCTTAAAAAACTGTTCCGCCTTTTGCAATGCCAGCGCAGTGCCAGAGACCACAGTTTGCTTTGATGAGTTATAGTTTGCTATGAAAATTTCTGTGCCGCCCCCGCTGCATTGCGAATCATTAAAATTTTTCACAACATCTTCCACTGCGCCGGATTTTATACCAAGAACAGCCGCCATAAACGGAGGCTCGCCTCTGTCTCTATCACCTATCCGGCACTGCATTAATGCACCGCGCTCTTTAACCAATTTAAAGCAAGTTTCTGCAGAGATAAGCCCCGCCGTGCAAAGGGCAGAATATTCGCCAAGACTGTGTCCGGCAGCTGCAAAAGGGGCTATACCCCGCGATTGCAGAACCGCCGCTGCGGCAAGGTTTACCAGCGTAATTGCCGGTTGTGCAACTGATGTCTCTTTAAGTGCTTCTTCATCTGAATCCGTTAATAGTTTTTTCATATCACGCCCCATTATGCCGGACGATAATTCAAAAAGCTCTGCCGCACACCGTAAGGCAAGCAAATCAACACCCATACCCTGTGATTGCACTCCCTGACCGGGAAATAAAAATGCTATTTTCTCCACGTTATAAGATTCCTTTGTCGTTCTGTATTCTGTATTGAATGATAACTTTTCACAGGCACATAGCGCAAGGGTCGGCACGAATTAAGTCCTCAATAAAGTTCTTGATCGCGGTAATTGTTTCCGAATATTGATCGTTAAACACCGAGTGGGAGCTTTTTTCTAAAACGGTAAGTTTGCTCTTTGGAAGGGCTGCGGCAATCTCGTATGAACATTCAATTGGGCATATCCAATCAAGCGCGCCGCCTATAACAAGCGCAGGGGCTCTTACATACTGCAGTCCGCCTGTGCAGTTATAAGACGGTAAATCGTGCGAAAATGCCATGTTACATGCCTTGTAAGAGACAATTTCGCGCTCTAGGGCATCGTTAAATGCATTCATATCGCAGCTCTGCGCCGCATACAAATTTGCAAAAACTCTAAAAAATTTTTTGTATGCAGTGTTGTCGGGAAACTTACCATGCCACAAATAGGCATCTGCCATTTCGATCTGCTGCTTGCTTCCTATCGCTGCAAGCCTTGTCTTTGCACGTTCCAAAAAACGATAATCAGAGGCTGTTGTAATGAGTACAAGAGCTGCAACATTTTGCGGATACTGCACCGCATAAGAGATTGCAGCCATACCGCCGTAAGATTGTCCCAGCAAGACGATTTTTTCCAAACCTAAATACCGGCGCAGTGCTTCTATGTCCGACACATTTTGCTCAAGTGTAAAGTTTGATGGATCGGCACTTGGGTCTGCATCTAAACTGCGGCCGTTGCCGCGGTAATCAATATATATAAGCTGCATAAGGTCTAAAAGCGGATCAAGGGCAGGCAGATAATCGGAATGATCGCAGCCCGGTCCGCCGTGCAAAACAAAACAGACAGGACGCCGCCGCAATACACTGCCCTGTGGAACATACTCCTTGCCGTTTACATCAAAAAAAATCTTTGTTCCGTTAATTGCGGCATACACAAAAAGATCCCTCTACGCCCTAGTGTTTAAAGTACCTTGTTCCGGTAAAAATCATTGCTATGCCTAGTTTGTTGCAGGCTTCGATAGATAAGCCGTCGTTGTTGGAGCCGCCGCTTTGAATAATCGCCTTTATTCCCGCTGCCGCTGCCGCTTCGACTACATCCGGGAACGGAAAGAAGGCATCGCTGGCTAAAACGCGGGCAGGGGCGGCATCTGTAAACGGCATAGTCAGGCAGTCTGCAAGGGAAGGAGATAGCACCGGTTTTGCACTGCCGTCCTTATAGACGGCAATTTCGGCGGCTGCCGATACAGTGCGGGCTGCACGGTTTAGAGCAAGTTCTGCCGCCCATATACGGTTTGTTTCGCCGCCGCCTATGCCGACTGCAGCGCAGTCTTTTACCACTACGATTGCGTTGGATTTTACCCAGCTAACAGCCCTTGCACCGAATATAAGGTCAGGGATGTCCGATCCTTCAACAGGGATTTTTGTAACAAGCTCCCATTTTGCCAATAAATCGCGGTTTGCTTCTTGCACAAGCATACCGCCGTCTATGCTTACACATTCAATTTTTTCTTTTGGTGCTTTTGACGCTCTAATTATCCGTAAATTTTCCTTTGATTTTAATATTTGCAGTGCTTTTTCTTCATAATCAGGTGCAATAATGATTTCCAAGAACAGTTCGTCAAGTTTTTTTGCAGTAATTACATCAACAGTGTCGTTAAAAGCAACGATTCCGCCAAAAATTGATACAGGATCGCAGGCATAAGCCTTTGCAAATGCCTCGTTTGCAGTTCTGCCGCGGCTAATTCCGCATGGCGTATTATGTTTTACAGCTACACAGCATATTGTTTTGCCGCCTGCCGTTGCGTGGTCAACATTAATTCCAAAACCGGCAAGTTTTTCTTCGCCTATTGCCAGTGTTCCGTCCGCCTGCAAGCCGAATGCACAGACCGCTTTCCATGCCAAATCCATGTCGCGGACATTGTTGTAGCTCATTTCTTTTCCGCCAAGTTGAATCATAGAACCTGCAGCACCCGGAATATCGGCATTTAAATAAAGTCCCGCATGCTGATGGGCATTTTCGCCATAGCGCAAGGTATTTGCTTTTACAAGGGGCTGTTCATAAAATTCAGGCATTGACTCTTGCAGCAAGAACCGCCCCACGGCGGCATCGTAGGCGGCAGTTAGGTTAAACACTTTTCCTGCCAAGTGCCGCCGCAAACCATCAGTTAAATTCCCGCTCTTTAAACCTTCGATAACGGTGTTGTAATCGGCAGGCTCGCTTATCACAATAACATCGTGATAATTTTTTGCCGCCGAACGGAGCATCGTAGGACCGCCTATATCAATAAATTCGATTGTTTCATCAAGCAACAAACCCTGCGACACCTTTTCAAAAAAAGGATATAGGTTTACCGCGACCAAATCAATAGGCAGCAAATTGAGTTTTTGCAGAGTTTCCAAATGCGACTTTTCGCTGCGCCGCGCTAAAATTCCTGCGTGAATTGCCGGATGCAAGGTTTTTACCCTGCCGTCCAAACATTCAGGGAATTGAGTAACATCGGAAACATCGCTTATGCTTAAACCTTTGCCGCGCAAAAACTCAGCGGTGCCGCCTGTAGACAGTATTTCCCACCCGCAGCTTACCAAAAATTCTGCAAGTTCCAAGACCCCTGTTTTATTGTATACACTTATTAATGCCCGCTTAGCCATAATTCACCGTATTAAACAATACATCGTTGAGTTTATAAAGGCAAGTAGGCGCATACAAAAAAGGTGCAACAAAAAATAATGGCAGAGGCAGGCGCATTTTTTGGGTGTAGGACTACCATTGGTGATATTGGGTGATATTGGTGCCAGTCACCGATCTATACCGCCCTACCATTCCATTGATGCCTACCATCGGTGCCAGTCACCGATCATCCCGCAGGCAGATGATAAGGCGCCATATTCTCAATACTCCCCCATTCGCTCACTTCAACTAGAGGCATTTTTCTATTGTGGTGAAACCATGCGCCGCCAAAAACCCATGATAATGGCGACTCTGCCAATTTTGCCTTTACTGCATTGTTATCAATGTAGAGAAATGTCTGCCAAAAGTCTTTTGCATTCTTGATTATGCGTGAAAAAAAGCGCTCGCCCCAAAAATGCCCTTTTGTATTGTGCAAATTATTCCAGTATTTTGCAAAATTGCACTTTATCCATTGCATTATTTCCGAAAGCGATTCATCTTTGCCTGGTTTTATCAAAATATGAAAGTGATTATCCAGAATTTGAAAGTTGATTAGCTCAAAATCGAACTTTTCGTGCGCTTTTTCAATAAAAGCCATAAACTCATTTTTAACTTTGGCTTTACTAAGTCCCATTTTGTCATGGTCAACTTTTGAACTTACATGATAAACCGCACCATCTTGCAATATTCTTCTAGGTCTCATAATAGATCCTCAAAAAAAAAAAAATATCCCCCCACATATAATAATGGTGCAAAGTAGCACGGCGCTTTAAAAAAGTGAGAAAAAAATAACAAATCTATGACATTTGTCATGGGTTTGTGATATTTGTCATAGGTTTGGTGACTGGCACTGATACGACTGGCACCGGAAATCACCGGAAAAAATGTCTTATTTTTGGTGACTGGCACCGGAAATCAATCAGTGCCAGTCACCAATGTTTTACAGCCATGTTTTACACCCCATCGACATTGACCGAAACACGGCTAAAAAAGTATTAAATTCGCCATCATTTTTTGTTGCATCCGGTGCAACCAGTAGGCACATACAAAAAAGTCTTGATTTTTTTTCTATATTATACTTAAATGTACACGGTCGCAAGAATCCCGAATATTGTTTTTTTGAAGGTGCAATTATGAAAATTACAAGAAAACCGAATAAAGGGCTGTTTTTTAGAGTGTTTAGTGTTGTGCTGATATTTGGATTGTTGTTTATTGGGTGCGGAGAATACAAACCCGACATAGGCGAATGGATTGACGAGCATCTTGAAAAAGCTCCTGAGACAGAAGATGTGCCGGCTAACCCCGAACCTAGTCCTGAACCTAGCCCTGAACCTACAATAGACGCGGTTGCGGAAGTAAACAAAGCCGCAGGTCCACCGGAAATTAAGAGCGCATTGGAAACTTACGCCGAAGAATTAGAATTAGACCTAACACTTTACGGCATGCTTTCAGATGATATTAAAGACACAACGGCACAATCTGTGCATGCAAGCAAGCCTTATGCAGATAAAGAGGCGATACAAACGGCGTTCAATGATGTATTACAGGCAGCGGCAACAGCACAAAAAAACCTATCGCTAAAATTCAAAATTACACCAGAGGATAGTAGCGATAAGGCCGCCGTAGAGGCTAGCTTTAATGCGGTGCATAACTACATACAAAAGTCATTTACCGTAAATACAACATTGGCTCAAAGTATTATCAAATTAGACGACTATATTAATCTGCCTTCTTTAACTGTTGCAGGCGATGCAAGCGTTGAAGCAATTGACAAAACAAATGTGCGCCTTATTGTGATTGGTATAAATTCATTTAATGGCAAAAACGGTAATAACACACCGCATGTAGTATTTCATTTTGAAGACGCACCCGGCAAACACAAAATGAATGAAACCAATGACAATACAACAGGATATTTGGGTAGTGCAATGCGCGAATACATTGTAAACAATTTTTTGACCGGCTTAAAAAACGCAGGTGTACCCGATGAGGTTCTTTGGCCGCCAAGCCGCTGTGTTGCCAGCAGGGGAGATGGAACGCCGCCTACTCCACAGACAGTTAAAGACGATTTGTGGTTACCAACTGCATGGGAAATGACAGGTGAACAAATCGTATCTTTTGAAACCTCTAGTAACCAAGTAAGTTTTGCTGAACATTATGAAAGTGATACTGCGCGGAAAAAAAATGGTGAATGGTATTGGTTAGCTTCACCCTATGCTGATTCGGGTTTATACTTCTGTGGTGTGAACGGCTATGGTTCTCCCGCCATCTACAATGCGAGTCAAGTGGGAGGCTGCGCCCCAGCTTTCTGCGTGAAGTAGCACACTGACATCTTATCCATATTGCCCCATTTCTGTGTTACTGTAGATACAAAAAAGTCTTGATTTTTTATTTTTCTATCATTATATTTAAATATACACGGTCGCAAGAATCCCGAATATTATTTTTTTGGAGGTGCAATTATGAAAATTACAAACAAAATGCTGGTTTTTAGAGCATTTAGTATTGTGCTGATATTTGGATTATTGCTTATTGGGTGCGGAGAATACAACCCCGACATAGGTGCATGGATTGACGAGCAGCTTGCAAAAGCTCGTGAGACAACAGAAGAAGTACCGGCTAACCCTGAACCTACTAGTCCCGAACCTAGTCCCGAACCTAGCCCTGAACCTACAGCAGATGCGGTTGCGGAAGTAAACAAAGCCGCAGACTCACTGGAAATTAAGACATCGTTGGAAACTTACGCCGAAGCATTAGAATTAGACCTAACACTGTACGACATGCTTTCAGATGGTATTAAAGATGAAGCGGTACAATCTATGCATACAAGCAAGCCTTATGTAGATAAAGAGGCGATACAAGCGGCGTTCGCTACTAAATTACAGGCAGCGGCAACAGCACAAAAAAACCTATCGCTAAAATTCAAAATTACACAAGAGGGTAGCGATAAGGCATTCGTAGAGGCTAGCTTTAATGCAGTGCATAAATACATACAGGCGATATTTACCACAAACACAACACAAGCGCAAAGTATTATCAAATTAGACGACTATATTGATCTGCCTTCTTTAACTGTTGCAGGTGATGCAGGCGGTGGCGCAATTAACAAAACAAATGTGCGCCTTATTGTGATTGGTATAAATTCATTTAATGACAAAAACGGCAATAACACACCGCATGTAGTATTTCATTTTGAAAACATACCCGGCTACCACAAAATGAATAACACCGATACCAATACAACAGGATATTTGCTCAGTGCAATGCGTGAATACATTGTAAACAATTTTTTAACAGGTTTAGAAAATGCAGGTGTGCCCAAGGATATTCTTTGGCCGCCAAGCCGCCGTGTTGCCAGCAGGGGAGATGGAACGCCTACTGCACAGACAGTTAAAGACGATTTGTGGTTACCAACTGCATGGGAAATGACAGGTGCACCAATCGTATCTTTTGAAACCTCTAGTAATCAAGTAAGTTTTGCTGAACATTATGAAAGTAATACTGAGCGGATAAAAAATAGTGAATTGTATTGGTTAGCTTCACCCCATGCTGGTTCGGGTTCATACTTCATTGGTGTGAGCGAGTATGGTTATACCGCCATCTACAATGCGAGTCTAGTGGGAGGCGTTGTCCCCGCTTTCTGTGTGAAGTAGCACCCTGCCATCTATAATGTTTACAAGTTTTTATGTTAGACTGGATCATTATGGCAGATAACATTCTTTGGGCAGGACGTTTTGAAGACAGACCGGAAAAAAAGGCATTTGAGTTTCAGGCTTCAATAAATATTGACAAGGAGCTTGTCTTTGCGGATATAGAAGGCAGCCGCGCCCATGCCGCTATGCTTGGCAAACAAGGAATAATAAGTAGTGAAACTGCCGCCGCGCTGGAGGCAGAACTTGAAAAAATCGCCAGTGAAATTTCAAGCGGTGCGCTTAGTATTGATCTGTCGTGCGAGGACATTCATTCGTTTATAGAAAGTGTGCTTACAGAAAGATTAGGCGATATAGGCCGCACAGTACATGCAGGGCGCAGCCGCAATGATCAAGTTGCTGTTGACGAACGCATCTATCTAAAAAAAAGATCTGCACAAATTACCGCCGCATTAGAAAAAACAATTCAAAGTTTACTTGATATTGCAGATAAAAATTTGGAAACTGTTATGCCGGGCTATACACATCTACAACGGGCGCAACCTATAACACTTGCACATCATATTTGCGCATGGGTATGCTCTCTGCGCCGCGATTCAGAGCGTTTTGCTGATGCCGTCAAGCGCATAAACTTTTGCCCGCTTGGCTCTGGTGCGCTTGCCGGTTCTACACTGCCGCTTGATCGTGCCGTAGTGTCGGGGGCGCTTGGTTTTGCATCTCCTACAATCAATTCAATGGACTCTGTTTCAGACAGGGATTATGCTGTCGAATTTGCATTTTGTTGTGCGCAAACTCAAGTGCACCTTTCACGTTTTTGCGAAGACATTATTTTGTGGTCAAGCGAAGAATTTAAATTTATTGAATTATCTGATGCGTGGAGTACAGGTTCGTCAATTATGCCGCAAAAAAAGAATCCTGATTTTGCAGAACTTATACGCGGTAAATCGGCACGGACAATAGGCAATGTTGTAACACTTTTAACTATGCTAAAGGGCTTGCCTTACGCATATAACAAAGACTTGCAGGAAGATAAAGAAGCACTATTTGATAGTTTGGATACCGTACAGAATTGTTTAGAAATGTTTACCGGAATGTTAGAGTCTGCAAAATTTAACACCCAGCAAATGAAGGCTTCATGCATAGGCGGCTTTCTTGAAGCTACCGATGCCGCCGAATATCTTGTCCGCAAAGGCATGCCTTTTCGTAAGGCGCACGAGGCAAGCGCCGCAATCGTCCGCGACTGCATTGCAGCAGATCAAAAGCAAATAAAAGATCGCACACTTGCAGAATTAAAACAACGCAGCCCTCTTTTTGAAAATGATATTTTTGATTTCCTTGACCCTGCCGCTTCGGTAGCATCGCGTACATTAAGCGGCGCCCCTGCACCGCAAGAGGTGCGCAAACAGATCAAGGCATTGCGGGTATGTTAAAACCCCATTTCCAATGCCAAATTATTTTTGAAAGTGATGATGAAAATGGATTAGGCTTTTCAAAATCCGGCAGCCATTCATCTGATGTTTCCAACTCTTGATAAAATCCTTGTATACTGCAATCACAAGAAAAATCATCCAGCCATTGCAAAACTGTGTTATATTCATCTCTATTGATAAAACGGTTAGGCTGCATTAAAGATGACATTTCCGGTTTTATATTTACCGGAGTGTACTGAGTCATTACAGAAAGTTGTGCATTATCTTTCGCGTTATCTGCTATCCATTGCAAAACATTTTTTGTATCATCCAAATGAAAAGGCAAAACCAAATGCCGTATTATAACAGGCGATCCTGTTGCTATCATTTTTAAAATAGAGTTTGTTGCAGTCTTTGGATAATCAGGTGCGTTAAAAAAATCGGCAGCGGTTTTATTATCTAGCGTTTTTAGATCCGGCAAATAAATATCTATAAAATTTTTTAATATCTCCAGAGTCGAATCGCTTTCATATCCTGATGAATTCCAAAGGCACGGCAATTTTAAACCATGCTGCTTTGCATAATAGATGCCATTAGCAATTGCCTCTGCTGCATGGCTGGCTGTTACAATATTGATATTTTCTGCGCCGCTTTTTTGCAGTGCCAATGCAATTTGCGCAAACTCTTCTGTGCTGACAATTTTTCCCATGCCCTGCTGTGAAATTTGATAGTTCTGACAAAACACACAGCGCAAATTGCAGCCGCTTACAAAAATGGCACCCGATCCCCCTGTGCCTGTTATAGGCGGCTCTTCGCCAAAATGCAAACATGCTGCGGCAATTTTTAATTGTGATGTTTCGCCGCAGAACCCTTTCTCGCCGGAATCACGATCAACACGGCAAGAGCGCGGGCAAAGAGTGCAGCTAGTTTGGTTCAAAATTCCCTTCAACAGGAATACGGACTAAATTTATTTGATTTGCAGGATAGCGGTTTTTAAAACGGTTAAAATTAGTTTCAGATGCACTTTCAAAGACCGTTATATGAAATGTGCCTTCATCATCAAAGTATGGAATCAAAACGGCTGTATGATAATATTGACGCATACGCGGCTTAGGCAGCATTTCTTTATTTACCGCACCTAAGTAGATGTTGCCAGGCTCGTCAATGGCAAGTGCATAGAGCAATGCCTGCAGCCCTTCAAAATCATAGCCTGCATTAGGCAGGAAGCCGTTGTAAGGGCGGATTGCTGCTGTGCCGCCGCTGCGGACTATGGTCGAAGCGAATGGGCTTTTACGCACCTCAAATTCATCTAAATTTGCTGCATGGGAGGACTTTAGAATACTATAAACATTTGACGCAAGGTTGCGATTCCAATCTAAGCCAAAAAACGGATCGCGCAGATCTTCGTAGACATCTGTAAAAGCTGATCCGCGTTCGCCATAATGCTGCTTTAATTCGTTTATTCCTAATCGTGAACCTGTAACAGGTTTTAAAATTCCGTCTACTGTCCACTTTGCAAAACCTGAACAATTAAGACCTGCACTCTTTTCCTGTTTTTGCAAAGTTTCAATAAAGACATAATCACCATTTTCGTTTATTGCACCATCGTCAGCATATTCCAACTGCGCAAGACTATTTCGGATTTTTGCGATCAATGAAATAATATCTCTGTAGTTATCTGCATGCGGTGTGAAATATTTTAGCGGCACCCGCTCAGATACAGTTTGTAAAATATCGTCTAACGAGGACGTAAGAATTCGGTTAATAGAAATAGGGATGCTAACTGATTGCGCCATGTTTGCATTGTAAATTACCATATCCAAATAAGATTTTTTATCGTTTTGCGGACTAAACTGTATATACGTGTACGGATCGCTTCGTAAAAAAATACGCACCCGCAATACATCGCCGGTTTTTGAACTGCGCAAGATAATCCATGATCCTTGCGCCCACCCGGGATACTTGCCGTTAAGAGCGCGTCCAAGCACGATTGCAAACTCATCTTGCACCGACCCATTTTCTATGCTCACCTGAACACTTTCCCCGCTATCCAGCTTTGTTTTATAGGCAGGCTTTCCTACAATATTCATAGGTGCTTCTGTAAACCATGCGCTAAGACTGCGCCGCAATGCAACATCATCACTTATCACAAGATGATCAGTATCCATCGCAGAAAGCGGATTTACAAAAAATCCGGCTAGTAAGACCGCGCAAAAAAGGTGTCTGGCACCATTGTAATTAAATGACATACTTAATAAATTTCGGTTAAATTTCAAAAATAGTAAAGCACCGGCATTCGCTACATTGTTTTGAGGATTAAATTGCGCTATAATTTTAAGTATGGAATTAAATCAGGAAAATATTGATGCTTTACAGATTAACGAAGTTAATTTGTTAAAGAAAATTGCTCAATCGCTAACTGTGAATGTTTCGCAGGTGTCGGCGGTTGTAGGGCTTTTAAAAGACGGCAGCACAGTGCCGTTTATCGCACGTTACCGTAAAGAGGCGACAGGCAGTTTAGATGAGGTTGCAGTCCGCAGCACAGAGCATTTGTGGAATAGCGGATTGAATATGGAAGGGCGGCGCATAGAAATTATACGCGGCATCTTCGATCAGAAAAAACTTACAGAGGCGCTTTACGAAAATATTATGAAGGCGCAAACCTTAAGCGAGCTTGAAGATATTTACGCGCCTTACAAACGCAAGAAAAAAACACGCGGCATGCTTGCAGAAGAAAGAGGCTTAATGAGCCTTGCCATAGCAATGCAGGAATTGTCTGATAGCGAAGTAGAAGCAAAGGCAGCAGAATTAGTTGCTGCATATAAAGCACCTGATGATACAGAGAACCCTGAAGCTGCCTCTTGGGAAATGACTGTTGCCAACGCACTAGAAGGCGCACAAGATATTATTGCCGAGCAAGTTGCGCAGGATACGGAAAACCGAGCCGCTGTAAAAGCATTTTACAAAGGGGATGGCAAAATTGTTGTTAAGGGAATCGGCAACGATGATGAAAAAAAAGTTTCTGTATATCAAATGTACTGGGACTATACAGAGTTGCTTTCGCAAATTAAGCCGCACAGAATTCTTGCAATTAACCGCGGCGAGCGCGAAGG
The DNA here is from genome assembly GCA_036245275.1 of Termitinemataceae bacterium. Lineage (GTDB taxonomy): Bacteria > Spirochaetota > Spirochaetia > Treponematales > Breznakiellaceae > BTID01. The sequence goes on along the minus strand of BTID01000110.1, from coordinate 9,261 downwards.
AAAACTGGAAATCAATTATGATGTTGACGAAGATGGTGCAACAGAACGGCTGCAAAAAAATTATATTACACATAACGCATATCACAAGGATGCTATTGAGGACGGCTTAAAACGCCTCCTATCCCCAGCCGTGATCCGCGAATTGCGCAGCGATGCCGCAGAGGCTGCCGACGATCATGGCATAGGTGTTTTTAGTTCCAACTTAAAAAATCTTTTAATGCAGCAGCCTATAAAAGGCACTCGTGTTTTGGGTATAGACCCCGGTATACGCACCGGTACAAAATGTGCATGCATGGACGAAACAGGAAAATATCTGTGCTATTTTGTTTTTAAAAATGACAAAGTAGAAGAAGCAAAACATGCAATTCTGCGCAATATAAAAGACAATAAAATACAATTGATAGCCATAGGAAATGGAACAGGCAGCAAAGATGTACAGGAAATTGTTGCGCAGGTTCTTGCAGAAAATGACGATCTTAATGTGCTATACACTGTTGTAGATGAAGACGGTGCTTCTGTATATTCTGCAAGTGATGTCGCCCGCGATGAATTTCCGCTGTTGGACTTAACAATACGCGGCGCAATTTCTATAGGCAGACGATTACAAGACCCGCTTGCAGAGCTTGTCAAAATAGATCCTAAATCAATCGGTGTTGGTTTGTATCAGCATGATGTAAACCAAAAAAAATTATCGGAAACACTGGACGAAGTTGTATCATCAGTCGTAAATAATGTCGGTGTAAATTTAAACACGGCATCGGCATCACTATTAAAGTATGTATCCGGCATCAATAGTTCGCTTGCAAAAAAGATCGTAAAGTACCGCGACGAAAAGGGCAAAATTACAAACCGCATGGAATTGGTTAATGTCTCTGGTATGGGTCCAAAGAGTTATGAGCAATGTGCGGGATTCTTGCGCATACCGGAAAGCAGCGACGAGCTTGACAATACATGGGTGCATCCTGAAAATTACGAAATTGCACGCGCTATAAAAAATATTACGGTTACAGGAAATTTAAACAGCTCAATTATTTCAGAATTAAAAGAAAAATATAAAGTAGGCGATACAACAATTAGCGATATTGTCGAAGAGTTAAAAAAGCCGGGACGCGATCCGCGCGAAGGTTTTCCAAAACCTATCATGCAAAAAGGCGTTGTCAATTTTGAAGACTTAACAGAAGGCAGTATGATCACCGGCAAAATAAAAAATGTTGTTGACTTTGGAGCATTCGTAGACCTTGGTATAAAAGAAACCGCGCTTGTACATATCTCAGAATTAAGCGATACATTTATAAAAGATCCAATGGAGATTATAAAAGTTGGAGATGTGCTGGAGTTTAGAATTATCGGTTTGGATACAGACCGCAGGCGGATAAGTCTTTCGCGTAAAACTGACAGCGGCGGCGGCGAAAAGAAAAAAGTAGCTGTGGTAAAAAAAATAGGTGCGCAACAATCCGGCGCACCTGTAGGTTCAAATAAAAATCAGTTTAACTCAGGAGTTAAACGCAATGCCGCTCTTAATGATGACGGCTCTATGTACACCCCATTTGCTGATGCCTTGAAAAAACTCAAGAACAAAAGCTAATGGGATGCTGGCATTGTTTTATTGGGCTGCCTGAGCGTTGCGTGCTGTAAAGTCAGTTTCAGGAGCCATTTTTTGCGACTCTAAGAAACGGAATACTTGATCTCTACCGAAATTTGTCATTTCGATTTTCTGTCTGTCAGCTTCGCGCTCTTTTATGATATTCCACTCAGACTCATCATCAATATCTGTCGCCTGCTCCAACTCTGCTTTGTCGTAAATCACCGTAACATCTTTAAAGTATGTTACAAAATCTCCGCCTGTATTCAATCCGTCTCTCTTTATAATAAATCCTGCAAAACGTATGAATGGTTCATACGCAGGATAAAGCGGGAAAATACGAAACTGACGTGAGCGTACTTCTTTTACATATTGCGGGTTATCCCAGCGGAGATCTTTCCAGCCGTCAAAATCAAGACTGCCTAACGATACAGCTTGCTGCTTACCGGCACCGTCTATAAAAACTGCTTGCAGCGAAAATGGAAAATTCAATCCATAAGTTGATACTTGCAACGATTTTACAGCACCGACATTTTTAATAATTCCATAACCGTCTTCAAAACGTGACGGTGTATGTTTAAAATTAAAATCAGCCATATCTGTAAGATCGCCTTGCTCGCTTACATCTGTAAACTCATAAGCTGGAATTTGAAATGGCGGTTTAACATGTGCCCACGAATTGTACGAAGCCTCCGGAAAATGAATACGGACGCCCATTACCGGACCATACTGTGTAGAGTTACTAACCTTTGTAAAACTCAATCCGTCATTCACTACAGATTTTGATGACGACGCAAGCTCTACAAGCCAGTTTGGAATGGCAAGAGAAGTTCTCATAACTTGCTTTTGATCCGGTGTGTAATTAGTTCCAGAATTTCTGGAAAAATCCATTGTCGTTTGACGATTCTGCGGTAAACGGCCTTCTTCGTTTAGAAGAATATCCGGCACTAATTTCGTAAAATCGATCAACACTTTTTCATCTGCAAAAAGTGATCCGCCTACTAAAAGACTAATTAAAATAATAATGATTGGCTGTTTCATAAATCCTCCCCAAAACATCTTACTTAATTAACGGCTAAAAGAAATAATTACTTATGAAAAATATTTGATTCTATTACGAAAAATGTTAAGGGGAAATTAAACGCTACCGCTCGAACAAATTTTTAAAATTTTCAAATACAGTATCTACAGAACCTGATGCATCAATGTCTGCAAGCAAAGATTTTTTTCTGTAATAGTCAATCAGAGGTGCTGTTTGTTCACGGTAAACTTCCAAACGATTCTTTATTGACTCAGGTTTATCATCGTCGCGTGTGTACACCTCGCCTGAACACTTGTCGCAAACATCAGCTTTTGCAGGCGGATTAAATACACTGTGCCAGTTAAAACCGCACTTTTTACAAACACGTCTGCCTGACAAACGCTGTATAACATCGTCATCAGTAAGTTCAAAGTTGACAACTCTATCGACCAAAGAAAATGATGCCAGCGCCTCTGCCTGTGCAATAGTACGCGGAAACCCATCTAAAATGTATGCATCTTTTAGATCAGATTTTGCAAGGCGTTCTTTTACAAGATCAATTGTTGTAGCATCATCAACAAGTTTACCTGAATTGATAATTTCTTTTACTTTTAATCCAAGCTGAGTTTTTGCTGCAATTGCCTCACGAAAAATGTTCCCCGTGCTAATATGAGGTGCTTTTAAATATTCTGCCGCTCTTAAAGCAAGCGTTCCTTTGCCCGCACCAGGCGGACCTAAAAATATTAATTTCATAGACTAATGATATACAAACAGTGTTCTACTTTCAAGGGAGTTTATAATTGGGAGTTTATAATTGAGCGAGTTGCAAAATTAAATTATATTTTACAACTGCCTAAATTATGATTTTTGTTAAGATGTTTATAAGCATTGCCGAAAAATAGTTTATGAATGAATTAAAGAAAATATGTTTTTTATTATTGATATTTATTGCATTACCATTATTTGCGGATCCGGACACCAGTGTATGGCGAAAAGATTTTTTACTTGACAAGTTTGGCGATCCAACGGACGAATTTATTTTGAGCCAACAAGTGCAATCAGCTATAACGGTAAAAAATAAAACAATGCAAGCTGTGTGTTTGATAATTCAGGATTCCACAAATACTGAACGCATAATTTTTTCTTTTCCAAATTTAGGGGTTAATCTACCTCCGCAAAAAAAAACAAACCCTATGCATACTGCAACACTAAGCATAAAAAATTCAGCCGGAACCCTAACTGAATATGCTCTTTCATTACATGCTAATGGTAAGTCGCCGTTCTTTAATCTTTTTTTGGAAAATTATCCTGATTTTATTTCTATGCTATCGGCAAACGATGACTACAGAGCAATTATCGAAGGTGATACTTGGATTTCTACATTTACGTTTAAAGGCAGTATGCCTTGATCTACGTTTTCAGTTAGGCAAGCTTCGTACAAAATCGCGGTTTGCTGCTGCTTCAGCCTTTTTTCGGCGTGCTGCTTCTGTATTATCTTTTAAAAGAGGGATGGCACGGTCGTACCAGTCAAGTGCTATGTTGTTGTCGCCTGTCATATAATATGCGCGAGCCATAAGCAACATTGCATCTGCATCGCTGCTTCGAATTTCCAGGTACTGTGTTAATTGTTGAATACCTTCTTCCGGTCTGTTTAATTCAAAAATATAAATGACGGCGAGCGCATACAATACCTGTGTATATTTAGGTTCCAATTCCAGTGCACGTTTGTAAGCCGTTTCTGCAACATTAAAATAGAATGTTGAATTTTTTGAATCGTTGCGGCCTGTGCCTTTGTCGTACATTGATTTTGCCAGCATAGCTGAATTTAAACCAACAAAATAGTGCAGCATTTCATCATTCGGTGTATATTCAAGCGCCCTTTCAAATGCTGCAAGCGATTCTAAAAACATCTCTTTATCTTGATACCGTAGTCCCAGAATCTTCCAGTAGGTACCGGTTTGTGCCGATGCCTTTATGTACAGATCCTGAATATGTTCATAGCTTGCAATAGCCCGTTGGAGTTCTTCTATTGTGCGCGGCGTACCTTTACGTGGTCCGAATTCTGCATATTTAAGAGCATAATCATACCTTGTTTTGTTTGTCTGATATTGCCAAAGCAAATAACCGCCGCCGCCAAGTACTCCAAAAAGTAACACGCCTGCAAAGAATTTTGTAAGTGTGTTTTTTATCTTAAATATTACAACTCGTTTTTTCATTAGACTAAGATTCTATATCTTAATAATTTTTTTGTTAAGTGCCTTTACGGTTGTGGGGTGCAACAAAAAATAATGGCAAATTGCTAAGGCGAACTGCTAAGGCAAATTTAACACGGAGGTACAGGAGGTACACAGAGGGAATTCGGAGGAGGAACAAAAAATTATTAAATTTTTATTCCTCATATTCTCCTCTGTGTTCCTCTGTGAACTCTGTGTTAAAATTCTTTAAAGTGCCTCCGTGTTAAAATTCTTTAAATGTGCCATTAAAAATTGTTGCACCCTTGCGTCCCTAAAAGCGCCGCTTGATTTTTACGGTTGCTACCAAAAGCACAATGGCTTGGATTAAGCCTGAGGATTCAAAACGTATTGCCGATTCCAAGAGGACGCTGTCTGTTCCGCGTTTTAATTGCGTGTAAAAGATTGCAGCAGGGATTAGAGGCAGCATTTTATTTTCGGCAAGCAGGGCAACGGTGATTGCCGCCCAGCCAAGTCCGCCTGTCCAACCTTGATAACACTGACCATAAGTGCCAGTCATTGCAAAAAAACCGCATAGTCCGCCAAGTGCACCGCTTGCCCCAAGCGCAGGTATCCAATAGTTTTCAGGATTGATACCGCCATAACGAGCAAAGGCGGGTGCAGATCCTGCAATTCTAAAAGCATAGCCTGATTTTGTGCTGTATAGAAAAATCTGTGCCAAAAACGGCAGCATAATTACAAAAATAAAAGAAACTGAAAGGGTTGAAATGTCAAAAAATCGGTACAGCATAAAATTTTCCGGAAAATGTCTTGAAGAAATCAAATTTCCGCTTGGTTCTCGCAAAAAAGTATTGATTATATAGTCGGCAACAGGGCTTACTGCACCGGAAAGTAGAAAAGTAGTGATAACTTCATTAGCACCTGTTATTTTTTTTAAAAAACCGCAAAGTCCGCCCATTAAAAATCCGGTTGTAAGTGCTGCAAGGCAAGCTAAACATAAAATTAAAGGAGCAAATCCATTAGGAAAGTTTAACATTACCGCAGATGCTGCAACAGATCCTGCATAAATCTGAGCATCCAGACCCATATTAAATAGTCCTGCCCTAAAACAAACCGCAGCCCCTAGTGCCGCACACAAAAGCAGGGCAAAGAAATCTAGCGTGTTCCCTGCAAAATAAAGAGACGTCCATGGTCCAAGCAAAAACGTAATCAGCATACAATATTTTTTCGCGGTGCAATCATTTTTCTTTCTTGCATATCAGCTCCATTTAAAATATTCGGACAAGATCATTTTTTATCGCGGACAAAAAATCTTTTGAAATTGCATTTAGATCAACTATATCGACAGTATACGGCAAAAGTGATTCTTCAAACGCAGATGATAAAGCTGCATAGACGGTAAACGGCAATGACTTTTCGTCATAGTCAATAGCTAAATCTACATCCGAATATTTTAAGGCTGTATTGCGTGCTCTTGATCCAAAAATATATGCCTTGTAATTGGAAGTAATTACACTATTCAAAATATTTTTAATAAGATTTAGATGCTTATCTTCAATTTCTATTGACTGTTTTTCCTTGTTCAACTTAATAATACTCCTTTGGGGAATCTATTGCTTCATAGTAACGCTTTTTTTGTTGATTCTTCAAGGCGCAAAATTGGGAATTGGGAATTGGGAATCAAAGACCACATTCTTCAAGCAGTGCCTTATCGTCCAAAATGTTGTCAATAGCACCTTGCCGGTAAATGCCGCCTTTGTTTAAAATTAAGCAGCGGCTGCAGGTAAGACGGGCAAAATCAAGGTCGTGGGTCGCGATAAGGCAAGCTTGACTCAGTGTGCAGATAACGCTGATCAGGCGGCGGCGTGCGCGGGGATCCAGAAATGCAGAGGGCTCGTCCATAAGAAGCATAGAAGGCTCCGTAGAAAGGACGCTTGCAAGTGCGGCAAGCCGCTTTTCGCCGCCTGAAAGTTTGTGGGACATTCTGTCTTTTAAGTGGGCAATTTCCAGATTTTCCATAATTGAAAGTGCCTTATCCTCAATTGCCTTTTGAACATTTTTGTTTTTTGAAGCGGGATTTTTGTTAGCTGAATCTGCTGTTTCGGCATAATTTTTAGGTCCGAATAGCACATCTTCGAATACTGTGGGCATAAAAAGCTGATCATCAGGGTTTTGAAAGACAAGACCAAGCTTTTGACGGACAAAAGAAAGGTTTTTTTTGTTCAATAAGACATTTTCAACTTTCACTTCACCGTCATGCAAAGGTAAAAGTCCTACCAAAGCAAGCATCAATGTTGATTTTCCTGCTCCGTTAGCTCCAATCAAAGCAATTTTTTCGCCTGCATCAACAGAAAAGCTTAAATTTTCAATTACATGCCCCTCACCAGATCCGGGATAAACCACACTTATACCTAAAACTTCTAAAAGCCCCATTTCAAAACATCCTGCCTAAAAATAAACTTACATTAAAAAACCTAAAGAAAAACCCCAGCACAAGCACAGTAATCATAAAAAAAATATCGGCGCGGTACAATCCTACACCGGTTTTAGTACTGTGGTAGATGCCGTTAAATCCGCGGCACTTCATTGCATAATAAACACGCTCCGCCTTGTCAAAACTGCGCAATAACAATTGCCCCAAAAAACTACCCATGTCGCTCATCTTGATTGCGGATTTTTTTGATTTTTTTTGAGGGCAGCGCAGTATGTAAGCTGTCCACATTGACTGAGCCTCGTCTAAAAGCACAAAAATATACCGGTAACATAGCAAGAGTTGCAAGCCGAATACCCTGAATAGGGGTGAGCGTGTCAAAACTGCACTTATTTCTGAAAATGGTGTGGTAGCGATCAAAATCATAACTGCAAGGACAGTTAATGTGGTTTTTAGCAAAATTGAGCAAAACGAAACCAAACCTGTGCTTACCGCAAATGTGCCCAAAGTGAACGCAATATCGCGCATAACAACTAGGTTGCTGATTCCTGCAAAGATAGCGAAAGGCAGAGCGCATAGAAGTCTTGAAAATAACGCGCGGTAGGGTGTGCCGGAAAGAGACATCAACAGAGCAGGGTAGAGGAAAAACGGAAAGAGGGCGCTTACTTGCTGCGTGGGTACGCTGACAACAAGAACAATGTAAAAACCGGCGGCGGCGGCTTTTATCCTTGTGTTAAGGCTGTGAATGACCGAGTTGCGGCGGCTAAGCCGTTCCAAGTGGTCAATTCCGGCCGCCGCTCTGTGAAACTGGGACACCTATGCGGACTTTGCCTTGTGTAAGCGGGAAATGTAAATAATAAACCCCAGAACGCTAGCAATAATTAGAGTGATAATGCTGCCTACAATGCCGGAAAGCGCAGTTCCAGCTTGCCCGTCATCATCTGTGCCGTCTTTAAAGCTGTAATCAGGCATAATAGCCGTAGCCCTAACAGCATATGCGGCCGCATTGTAAACAGCACCCTCCCGCTCAAGCTCTGTAGTTCCTGCTGTTTTTTCCATTGACCATTCAAGCCCGTCAGGATATGCAGAAGCAAAAATCGAAAGTCCGCCGGCAATCAACACTGTAAGAACCGCAAAAACTATCAGCACTTTTTTTAACGGAACGCTTTTTTCAAGATTTACGCTATTGATCGTGCCTGAAAGTATTTCGGGACGCGCCGAATGAACAAAACAGAGCACAGCTGCCGTAACAATGCCTTCTACCAATCCTATCGCAAGGTGAATCGGCAGCATTAGCGCACAGAATGTGCTGAATGGCAACTCTGTAACACCTGAAATATAAGTTTCCAGCACAACAAAGAACGATCCTAAAAGAAGTCCCCCCATTACAGCCAAAATTGAGGCGGCAGTAATGCTTTTCTTGGATAGACCCCTTGAAACTATCGGCTTATAAATAAAAGTATAAGTAAAAAGTGCTGATGTTACGCCCATATTAAAGACATTGCAGCCGTAGGCTAGGAGGCCGCCGTCTGCAAAAAACAGGCATTGTATTAATAATACCGATGCAAGTGTGATAAGTGCCGGTGCCGGTCCTAAAATTGCCGCAAGTAGAATGCCGCCGCCTATGTGCCCCGATGATCCCGTGCCGGGTATAGTAAAGTTTATCATCTGCCCTGCAAAAACAAAGGCACCCATTATTCCCATCATCGGGATTTTCTTTTCGTCTACAATTCCTTGCGAACGAACCTTAGTCAACGAAATCCCGATAGCTGCCGCGCTTGCGGCAAGCATAACCCCGCCTACAGCCGGTGTTAGTAAAGCATCTGCCATGTGCATAATTACCTCCTATGCAACGTCAATCGAACATAAAAATGATGTCACCTTTCAAGGAGAATGACGGAAACTACCGTCTGCGGCTTCGTGCCTGATGTGCCGCAAAACTTCGTGTTTTGCAGTTGGTTTAGTAGAGCATAGGCAGCGGCTTTTTGTCAAGATGGATTTATGACAGGGCGAGCGCATTAAAATTATGAAGCAA